>SKSI01000043.1 GCA_007123065.1 Bacteroidales bacterium | reverse complement strand
TGCGGGTTACTCCTATTTTTTCGAATATTATACCCGTTTCTTCGATGAAATTTGTACGTTCGTTATAGAGAGACATGATTTCTTTTTTTGGATTTTATTGCAAATATAATGCCATTCTTTTAGTTCTGCAAGGAAAAAACCAAAAAAATGTTAATTGTTAGAAGTTTAGAAGTGTTTAGAAGCTTAGGTGTTTAACGGGTTACTACGCGCTGGAGTTCTCCGGCGAACTGTTTCCTTTTCAAATCAAGATCATTCATGGTTTGCAAAAGTTCCCGGATAGGCGGGCCATCAGTTTCGTTCTGATTGTTGCGCTCTTTCTCTTTTATTGCTTCCTGGGTTTTCTTGATCATCTTTTCAAGCTTTTTCAGCTTGAAATCATATACAGCATGGAGCACGGCTGGTTTAAGGTTTTCTTCTTCGGTAAGCACATAGATTTTGTGCCGGTGTTCCCAGTTGCTGCTCAGGTTGTATTGGTTTGTCTGTAAATCGATGGAAAGTTTCTGAATGGATGGGCTGGCGTGTTCTGTGAAAACCTTTTCGTTTGGGAGTTGCTGGTCTTGCCAGGCTTCTTCAAAAATATTAAATATGGCCTGACAATCAGGATTGTCAAATACAAGTTTATCCTCTTGTATGTCGCGCACAATGAAATCAACCACTTTAACCTGGATATCCTCCATCCTCTTGTCCTCGTTCTCAACTTTGAAAACCATATCCAGACTGCCGTAATTCAGCAGAAGTCTGATGAGCTCTTTTTCAGAAACATCATTGTTGTCGTGTTCGTCCGGTTTCTGCTGTTGCCCGGTGGTAGTCTGAGGTAGCGGCAAATCCCGTGATTCCGATGCGCCGGGACTTTGTTTTTTCTGAATGACGCGTTGCCTCCTAAGCCTGCTCACCTCCGTTACCAGCATATTCTCTTCAACTTCCATCATGTTGCTGCATTTTTTAACAAAAAGGCTTCGCGTGATGGGTTCCGGTATCAGCGAGATGGTTTGTGCCATCTCCCTGATCAGTTTTGCTTTTTTGATTGGGTCGTCCTGTGCTTCGTCGAGAAGCAATCCGGTTTTAAAAGAGATAAAGTCAACAGCCTGGCTTTCGATGAACTCACGGACTTCTGCCGGACGGTATTTTGTGGCATAAGAGTCAGGGTCTTCACCCTCAGGAAACAGTACGATGCGCACGTTCATCCCCTCCTCGAGGATCATATCCGTGCTCCGGAAAGCAGCTTTGATACCTGCCGGGTCACCATCAAAAAGCAAGGTGACATTGGCGGTATATCTGCGTATCAGTTTGATTTGTTCAATTGAAAGTGCGGTACCGGAAGTGGCAATGACGTTTGTTATGCCGGCCTGGTGCATAGAAATGACATCGGTATACCCTTCAACCAGATAACAATTGTCATTTGAAGCGATGGCGCTTTTCGCAAAAAAGATGCCGTAAAGCACTTTGCTCTTGTGATAAATATCACTTTCTGCGGAATTGATGTACTTGGGCCGCTTCTTGTCGCTCGTCATAATCCGCGCTCCAAATCCAAGCACACGTCCTGATAGATTGTGTATCGGGAAAGTGATCCGTCCTCTGAAAGTATCGTAAAGAAGCTGGTCTTTTGACTTGCTTAAACTTGTTTTGACCAGATATTCCTTTTTATAGCCGTTTTTTAGTGCATTTTGAGAAAAATTGTCCCATTTGTCCGGGCAGTAACCGATACCAAACTTTTTGATTATTTCAAGCGAAAAGCCTCTTTCTTTTAAATAACTCAAGCCAACAGACTTACCCTCTTCTGTCTGGAGCAGCTGTTCTTCAAAGTATTTTTGCGCGAAAGCCGAAAGATTGAACAGACTTTCCTTCTCGTCAATGGCTTCCTGCTGCTTCGGCGAAGGTTTTTCTTCAACAATGTCAATACTATATTTTTGGGCCAGGTAACGAAGCGCTTCAGGGTAGGTGTAATGCTCGTGTTCCATCAGGAAGTTCACGGCATTGCCACCTTTGCCGCACCCAAAACATTTGTAAATCCCTTTGGGTACTGACACATTGAAGGAGGGTGTTTTCTCATTGTGAAACGGACATAAACCGATCAGGTTTACTCCTCTTTTTTTGAGTGAGACAAACTCGCCCACCACTTCATCAATGCGCGTGGCATCCATTATTTTATCTATGGTGTCTGAGGGTATCATCAAATATCTTTTGGTATACGAAGATAGGTATAAAATAAAAAGCCGGTGATGAAAAGGGGTGTTTTGATTTAATAAATTGATAATTTTGGTATCCGGGAACTGAGATTCGGGATCTGAGATCTGGGAAAAACAATGTCTTCGTGTTCTTCCATGGTGCAAAAAAAGAAAAATTACCACAAAGACACAAAGAACACAAAGTAAAGAAAAGCTAAACGACGAACAATAAACAAACTACAATGAGACATATTGTTTTTATTCTGACCATAATATCAACGATTTTATTTGCTGCGCCTGCAATTGCAAGCGACAGCCGTTACCTTACACTTGAAGAGGTCATAAAAATTGCCCGCGAGCAATCTCCTGATGCCATGATGGCCCGTCATCGTTATCGCGGCAGATATTGGCAATTCCGTACATTTCGTGCCGGATACCTGCCCAACCTGCGTTTTGATGCGACCATTCCCAACCTGAATCGCAGTATTTCTTCGATTACACTTCCAGATGGCAGCGACACCTTTATCAGAAGGAGTCTTGCGACCTCTTCCGGTAATTTGTCTTTGAACCAAACCATTGGATTGACGGGCGGACAGATCTTTATGAGTTCCGGGTTGCAGCGCATCGACCTGATCCGCGATGATGGCAATCAAGTTTCTTACCTGGCAACGCCTGTCAATATCGGTTACCGCCAGCCCATTTTTTCATACAACCCCTTTAAATGGGAGCGGAAGATTGAACCCATAAGGTATGAAGAAGCCCGGCGTCAATATATGGAGAATCTGGAAGAGATATCCATCCGTGCTACGAATATATTTTTTGATCTCTTGCTGGCGCAGATTAACAAAGAGATCAATGAAATTAACCTTGCCAGCAACGATACTTTGTATCAGATATCAAAAGGACGTTATGAGCTGGGCCGTATTGCCGAAAATGAGTTGCTGCAGATGGAACTGAATGTGTTAAACTCAGAAGCGGCCCTGGAGCAATCCTTTATCGACTATGAAGCAGCGATGTTCCGGTTTCGCTCTTTCCTGGCGTTGGATGAAACCAGAAGTATGGAACTGCTTCCACCGGCAGAACCACACGAGATTACCGTTGATGTTGGTGTAGCACTTGCAGAGGCCAGACAGAACAGGGCAGCGATACTGGCGCAACAGCGGCAGCAACTCGAGGCAGAAAGTCAGGTGGATCAGGCCCGGGCCGAAAACAGGTTTAATGTCGACCTGTTTGCCGTTTATGGCCTCACGCAAAGTGCCGGGGATTTTGGAGATGCTTACAGAAATCCGATGGATCAGCAACAACTGACCATTGGATTGCAAATACCTATTCTCGACTGGGGCGTGTCAAAAGGCAGAGTTCGCATGGCTGAATCAAATCGTGAGCTCGTCCAAACAACAGTGAATCAGGCATTGGTCGACTTTGAGCAGGAGGTATTTTTAAGAGTTATGGAGTTCAATATGCTGGATAACCAGCTGGAGATCGCCAGAAAGGCAGACGTAATTGCAGAAAAACGTTATGAAGTAACCCGCCAGCGCTTCCTGATCGGCCGTGTCGATATCATTGAACTGAATCTCGCTCTCGAAGAGAAAGACAGGGCAAAGCAAAGGTATTTGGCCGCTCTGAGAAATTATTGGAGAGGGTTCTATGAGATGCGGTTGCTAACGCTGTATGACTTTGTAAACAATCGGCCACTGTCTGTTGACTTCAGCAATATCTGATCTGTTTTTGTGAAATCCGGATTGATGATCTTTCATAAAACAAAAAAAGAGATAACCAAAGTGCTGATCATCCGTTTCAGCTCAATAGGAGATATTGTGCTGACAACTCCGGTGCTTCGTGCACTGAAACAATGTCCCGAAAAGGCTTTGGAGACACATTACGTTACAAAGAAAGCATTTGCAGGAATACTCGAACACAATCCATATGCAGACCGGTTGCATCTGCATGATGGAAAGCTTTCAAAACTGATCAGGCAACTCAGAAAAGAACACTTTGACCTGATCATTGATCTGCATAACAGCACACGATCCAACATCCTTACCTTTAATATTAGCAGGCCCACCATTGCATTCAAAAAACTTAATACCCGCAAATGGATTCTGACAAACTTTAAGGTGAACCTTTTGCCTCCCCTTCACGTGGTTAACAGATATATGAATACGCTGAGGGTTTTTGAAACCTTAGGAGACGGAATGGGTTTGGATTATTATTTCCCGGATAAGATGCCTGCCGTGGAAGAATTTTTGCCGGAGTTCTTTCACCAGGGATATATTGCCTTTGCCATTGGTGGCCGGCACGCGACCAAACGATTGCCCAATGAAAAGATCGTTGGTATATTGCGCAAGCTGGAGCAACCCGTTGTGCTCCTTGGCGATCATCATGATGAAAATAATGGCAGAATAATTTCTGAAGCATCAGGACCCAATACGCTTAGCATGTGCGGGCGCCTGTCGCTGCACGAATCCGCCTGGTTGATAAAGCATGCCCTGACTGTTGTCACGCACGATACGGGTCTGATGCATATTGCCGCAGCTTTCAATAAACCGATTGTATCGATCTGGGGAAACACCGTTCCTGCCTTTGGAATGACGCCTTATATGCCCCGCTTCCCGGAGCGATCAAAAATCATTGAGGTTACAGGTCTCTCCTGCCGGCCGTGCAGCAAACTGGGTTACCAACAATGCCCCAAAAAACATTTTGATTGCATGATGAAGATGGATGAAGACCGGATTGCAGAGGAGATTTGCAGATTAGCAGATGAGCAAATGTGAAGATGTGCAGAGATAATCCGCGTAAATCAGCCGCATCGGTGTCATCCGCGTTCCAAAAAAATTGAAAACGGATGATGCGGATGCAACTGATTAGCGCATTCGCTTAGCGAAAGGCGAATATAAAAAAAACAAAAAATACCCTTGGAGACCATCCTCCTTTAAAACACCCCCGTTAGAAAAGGATTGCCTGTCTTTTCCTCCTGGATGGTTGTGGCTGGTCCGTGTCCGGGGTATACAATAGTGTCACCGGGGAGGATCAGAAGCTTTTGCAGGATGGATTTGATTAACAGGTCGTGATTGCCAGTTGGAAGGTCTGTCCGTCCGATGCTGTTTTGAAACAGCACATCACCAACAATAACGAACTTTTCCGCTTCATTATAAAAGCAAAGGCTGCCGGCAGCGTGACCCGGTGTATGGATCACTTTGAGCTTTTGATTGCCGAAAAAAATCAAATCACCGTCATCGATAAATTCTGACGGCATAACCGGTTTGTCCACGTCAAAGCCGAACACTTTGCCATACTCTTTGCTGTTTTCAAGAAAAGGCAGGCTGTCTTTATGTGTGAGTGGCTTCAGTTTGTAGGTTTTGGATACAAACCTGCTGCCAAGAATATGGTCTATGTGGCAGTGCGTTAGCAGCTGGACAACCGGGGTGAGTTGCTTATCTTTAATGAATTCCGCAAGCTCTTTTTTCTCAGCTTTTTCATAACAGGAGGCATCAATGATGGCACATTCTCCTGTATCATCATAAAGAACAAAAGTATTGACTTGGAAAGGATTATAGGTAAATTTCTTGATTTGGATCATTGTAAACGGTTTAATTATTTTGTAAACAGTGTGCCTGCTTTCAAAGGTAAATAAAAATCCGTAAATTAGCGTGATGATAATGAAACAGAAATAGTATGGATTTATTGCATAAGGTTAGGGCTTTGTCGTCTGAATATTTTGATGAAGTGGTATTTTACCGCCGCCATTTTCACGCTTTACCGGAGCTGTCGATGCAGGAACATAAAACTGCTGCTTTCATTGCTTCACGTCTGAAAGAATTTGGCATCTCCTTTCGGGAAGGAATTGCAGAAACCGGTATTGTTGCCATGATTGAGGGCGAAAACCCTGATGCCGGGACGATCGCATTGCGTGCGGATATGGATGCATTGCCAATCCAGGAAGACAATCGTGTTGAATACAAATCGGGTGTGCCGGGTGTTATGCACGCCTGTGGACATGATGTGCACATGGCCGGCTTGTTGGGTGCGGCAAAAATATTGCATACCCTCAGGGAGGAATGGGAGGGAAGGGTTAAATTGATTTTTCAGCCTTCAGAAGAAAGGTACCCTGGTGGGGCCAGCCTGATGATCCAGGAGGGTGTATTGGAGAATCCACGTCCGGCTGCGATCTTCGGACAACACGTTTTTCCCGGACTTCCGGCAGGAAAAGCAGGTATCCGCAGTGGGCGTTACATGGCTTCCACCGATGAAGTATATATCACCGTGAAAGGGAAAGGGGGTCACGCTGCAACACCCCAGCTGAATACCGATCCTGTTGTGATTGCATCGCATATTGTGCTTGCCCTCCAGCAGGTTGTAAGCAGAAACGCCACACCCTATATGCCTACCGTGCTGTCATTTGGCAGGATTATCGGCGATGGACAGATGAATGTGATCCCTGATGAGGTAAAGCTGGAGGGTACCTTCCGCACTTTTGATGAAACCTGGCGGCAGAAAGCCCATCTGCGCATTCGTGAAACAGCTGTGTTTATCGCCCAGGGCATGGGGGGCGATTGTGATGTGTTTATTGAGCCGGGTTATCCGTTTCTGGAGAATGAACCGGTATTGGCTGAGAACTTCAGGGTTTTTGCCGGTGAATACCTCGGAAAAGAAAACGTTGAAGAACTGGATCTTTCCATGACGGGTGAAGACTTTGCACATTACGCCCAGAACATTGATGCCTGCTTTTACCGGCTGGGCATCCGTAACATTGAAAAAGGGGCATCTTCAAACCTGCACACATCCACCTTTGATGTGGATGAGGATGCTTTGCTAACAGGAATGGGTTTGATGGCCTGGGTTGCAATCAAACAACTGCAAAATCTCCCGGAGAAAAAATAATTTGTCGCTACCGGTTTTCGTAAAAATTGTCTCTGCCTGTATTCAGAAACTCAAGGTAGCTATCTGTGTTGGTATCGTAACCGTGTGCCGGTGCCAACATGTTTTCATCATGGTCAAGAATCACGTAATATGGTTGGGTATTGGCACCATAGCGCTCCGCCTGGAAAACGCTCCACTTTTGGCCTATCGTTCGAATGTTCCTTTCACGGCCCAATGCGTCCGATACAAATTGTTCAGAATCCGGGAGGCGGGTGCGGTCATCCACAAAAAGTGAGATTTTTACAAAATCATCCCGCAAGCTGGCCATTACAAGGGGGTCAGACCAAACAGATGCTTCCATCTTTCTGCAATTGGCGCACCCAAGACCTGTGAAGTCCAGAAAGACAGGTTTGCCGGCTTCCCGGGCCGCTTGCAGTCCTTCATTATAATCTGTGAAGGCCATCAAGCCATGCGGACCTTCCTGAACACTTTCACCAACGTAAATGCCAGAATCGGCCGGATCCTGAGCCTGTGCCCGGACCCTGCTCAGGTCGAATTCCTGGGTTACCTGTGAAGGAAGGAATGAACTTACCGCGCGTAGTGGTGCTCCCCACAGACCGGGTATCAGGTAGAAAACAAAAGCAAAAGTGGCTATGGCGAGCATCAGACGCGGAACAGATAAATACTTTAGCTCGCTGTCGTGCGCAAACTTGATTTTTCCAATCAAATACAATCCCATCAAAAAGAAAATTGCAATCCAAATGACCAAAAAGACCTCCCTGCTGAGCATACCCCACTGGCCAACAGCATCAGCAACCGATAAGAATTTTAAGGAAAACGCCAGTACGATAAAGCCCAGTACCACCTTCACGGCATTCATCCACCCGCCTGATTTGGGCAGCGACTTCAGAGCCGTTGGGAAAAGCGCAAAAAGACTAAACGGAATAGCGAGGGCAAGACTGAAACCAAGCATTCCGATTGCAGGAGCAAACACGCTGCCACCAATCGCGGCCTCTACAAGCAAGGTGCCGACGATAGGGCCTGTGCATGAAAATGAAACCAAAACAAAAGTGAGTCCCATCAGAATAACACCAATCAGTCCGCCAGCCTTATCTGCCTTGCTGTCCAGTGCATTCGACCAGTTGGAAGGCATCGTCAGTTCAAATGCACCAAAGAACGATGCTGAAAAGAATACCAGCAATGCAAAGAAGAAAACATTGAAGCCGGGGCTGGTTGCTAAAGCGTTCAGGGTTGACGGGCCGAATAGCATCGAAATGGCCAGACCGAGCACGACATAGCTAAAAACGATGGTCATGCCGTAAAACAACGCATCCCGCAATGCTCTGGCTCTGTTGTCTGCATTTCTTAAAAAGAAACTCACAGTGAGCGGTATCATCGGGAATACACAAGGCGTCAGCAGTGCAAGCAATCCGCCTAAAAAGCCGAGAATGAATGTCCATCCCAGTCCGCTATCTTCGGCTTCTTCAGGTGTATAGATTCTTCGCGTTTCTGTAGTTGCATCCTTCTGCTTATCATCGCCGGCAGGTTCGATGGCAG
This sequence comes from Bacteroidales bacterium, assembly GCA_007123065.1. GTDB lineage: Bacteria > Bacteroidota > Bacteroidia > Bacteroidales > UBA7960 > PUPG01. Next base: position 2,351 of record SKSI01000043.1, on the reverse strand, counting down.
CAACAGGTTCCATCCCTTTAACGCCATCCAGCTCAAATACAAAATCGATGTAATCGGGAGGCAGACATCGCTGATCATCGCACGACATAAACTGTAACTCACCACTTACAACAACAGGAGATGGACTTAATACCCGTATCGTTTGACGGAAGGTAACCCGTTCGCCATACATGGGGATATCCATATCGAAGTTCGGGTCGAACTTTACCTCAGCAGACGGATAGCGCAGGTCACCAACAAAATCAAAACCATCAGCATCATTGAAAAAAAATGCAGTAGGGATGGGTCCGCCCGGTTCAAGATCTGTACCATATATATACCAGCCCGGGTCAATGGTGGCTGTCATTTGCAATTCATATTCGTTTTCTGCGATTTTTTCTTTTGAAAACTGCCAGGCAACAGGGTCGAGAATTTGTGCCGCTGCCGGTAAGCTCAGCATGGCTGCAATAATTACTATCAGGTGACGCATTGGGTTTTTAAGTTTCATGAGAATGATCATCCTTTGATTACTAAGAAGAGAGTCTTATTTCATTATATGGTTTAAACAAGAAATTGTTTAAGTGGTTTGAAGTCGATTTTTACAACAATCAACCTATTAATATATATAATTGGAGCACAAAAGTAGTATTTTCACGGGAAACAGCTACGCTATTATGCCAGCCCAAAAATAGTTTTTAGCGTTTTTTGTGATCTTTGTTTTGTCTGAAACACGCATCCCCGGCACCCACACGACCTCCTTCCCGGAGACAAGAACAGGAAATACCCTTTTTCGGTGCACGGGTATCTTTTCGTTGGTTAACAGGTCACTGATCTTTTTACGGCCTTTCATTCCAAGCGGGATGATATAGTCACCTGATTTCCAAAAGCGCAGCTCCAGTGGGAAATGAAGTTTGTCAATATCGGCAAGAAAAGTATATGCATTGCCGGGTAAATCAATACCTGAATCCAGCTTTCCTGTTTTAAATTGAAATTGGCTTTGTGCGATACCGGCTGTCGTGGTTTCGCGATATATAAGGCATGGTTCTGTTTTTTTTTGGTTATTGAGAGCTGTGATGATAAGCCTTTTTCTGTCTTTGATGAGCTGATGGCTTGCAGATGCAAATTGCTTTCCCGGTTGTCCGGATATGCATTTGAATATATCTTTGCTTTGGGATGGACTAAAACCATATTCGCGAATCAGTTCAAACAGGATTGCTTCTGAACGCGGATACTTAAGCAACGCTTCTGTTAATATATGTATTTCATTTTGATGATGCCGGATGCAGTCTTTTTTACACGCAACTACGGCTGTATCATAAGTGGTTGCGGTCGCTTCCATTCTGTCAAAAAAATCCTGCAGGTTTTTATGCAGGGATGGGTTTAATTCCTGAAGCACCGGTATGAGGTGGTGCCGGATTTTGTTTCTTTTATAGGAAGAATCGCGGTTGGAATGGTCCTCCCTGAATTTGATACCTGTTTCGTCAGCAAAAGCCCTGATTTCTTTTTTCGTGGCAAACAGCATGGGTCGAATCACATCTTTGTTTCTTTTGGGAATACCTGTTAATCCACTGATCCCTGTTCCCCGCAACAGATTCAGGAAAAGGGTTTCAATGGAGTCGTCCAGATGGTGTGCAGTAGCCACCAGCCGGTAGTTTCTGTTCTTTTGGATTTGCGCAAACCATTCGTAGCGCAGTTCTCTGGCGGCCATCTGAATGGACTGTTTGTTTTGTGTTGCATATAATGATGTTTGAAACTTTTTTAGGAAGAAGGGCACTTGATAAGATGATGCAGTTTCCTGAACAAAAACTGCATCGCGGTCTGATTCCTCTCCGCGGAGCAGAAAGTTGCAATGTGCTATTCCAAATGGAATTTCCGATTGGTGAAAAAGATGAACCATCGCCATCGAATCAATTCCGCCGCTGACCGCCAGAAGTACCTTGTCCCCTTTATTCAGGAGCTGATTTTCTTTGATAAAAGCGATAAAGCGTTCCTGCATAAGTCTGGAATTTGGCATTCATAGAGGCCTGTATATATAAATAATGAAGCCTGATAAGCAGTTCGAAGATAGCAAAAAAGTCTTGCTTTTGCCGTTTTTCAACATCTGAAATTTTCAATGCCCAAACTTTTTAGCCATAAAAATTGAGTTCTCAACCCTCAACCCTCAACCCTAAACCTCTCACTTGCAACCCTTTAAACAATTTAACAACTAAACAACTAAACTTTTTTTCAAAAAAGGTGTTTTTATAAAAAGAATAATATGTATCTTTGCCGTCCCAAAGACGCGGAACGAGATAGGATTTGAGGGGTTGATTATTTGGGAAAAAGATCTTTGAGGTATTGGGAAGACAATAGACAGAAAGCAAGACCTGTCA
>SKSI01000193.1 GCA_007123065.1 Bacteroidales bacterium | reverse complement strand
TCTTTGCGTTTTTTGCGTGTCTTTCATTTTGCATTCTTTGCGAGAAATAAAATCACAATACATTGATTAACTGTGCACTAAATCAATCAGCACTCCGCCAAAATGGCGCGAAAACGTAGCCAAGCCGCCAAAAACAGCCAAATTGGCGCAAAAAACCATTGGTTTATTAAAAGGAATGTGTTTTGATTGGTACAGAATAGATGATTTATTCACACTTTAATAAAATTAAAAGGAGGAATCGCCATGACTATAATAAGATGGAAACAGCGCCCAATGCGTCACAACTTGCTTGATGAAATGCTCGAAAGGGGCTTCAGCACCGGCTTTGAAAAAAAGTGTGGGTGTGTGCCTGCAACAAACATCCTGGAAAAGGAGGAAAGTTATGAAATTGAGCTTGCAGCTCCCGGAATGAAAAAAGAGGACTTCAAGCTTGAGGTGGAAAAGAATGTTTTATCTGTCGTTTTTGAAAAAGAAGAGACGGAAAAGAAGGAAGAGGTTGAATACTTGCAGCGCGAGTTCGAGATGGATGGATTCACCCGTTCGTTCACCATTCCGGAAACGGCGGATGTTGAAAACATCAAGGCGCGTTATGAAAACGGTATTTTATTCATTCACATTCCAAAGATGGAAAAAGCACGTCTGAGCAGGGAAATAAAAATTTCCTGACATATATTTATTAATTCATTCAACAAAGGGGTGGCTGTTTGGCTGCTCCTTTTTTTTTAAGGTCTTCCGCCGCGGATAAAGCGTCTCGACCAATAATCACTACCCAATTGATCCACCACCACGCCTCTTGAGCTGCTTGCGTGCGCGAAATAGCCGTTACCAAGATAAATACCGGCATGTGATATTTTTCTGCCTTTGGTTCTGAAAAACAAAATATCACCGTTGCGCAGGCCGCGTCTGTTAACCCTTCTTGTTGCGTTTGCAATACCCGTTGTGGATCGGGGAAGCTCTCGGCCATATACATTTCTGCTTACAGTCACGATAAAACCGGAACAATCGACTCCGGATCTTGTCGTTCCTCCATACCTGTATGGTGCTCCGGCCCAAAGAGCCACTTCCCTTATCAGTGCCGGGTTTTCCTTGCCGCTGATAGGCATGCCAAGTCGTTGCGCATACTGGTTCCGCTCCTCCTGTGATAATGGTCGCGCAGAGGGTGTTCCTGGTATTTCTCGTGAAACGCCGCAAGATGTTGACATCAAAGCGACAAAAATGAGAAAAAACAAATAAACGCTTCTTTTTGCTATTTGATTTATTACTAAATACTGAACTAAAAAATATAAGTTCCGTGCAGGCATGTTCCAGAAAGTTTTTATCAGAACAAAAATAAGGCAAAAGCGTTTCCCGGACTACTTTTTTTTGATTATGTTTGATGAAAATTTCAAACAGTAACCCATAAAATAAACCATCATGAATGAAAATCAATATCTGTTAAATCCCAATCCACTGGTTCGCTATCTTCACAAATCCCCATCGGATTTTACCAAGGCAGACATCATTCGCTACATTGAAGAGAATGAAATTGAAATGGTCAACTTCCGTTATGTTGGCGGAGATGGTCGTCTGAAGGCATTGAACTTCGTGATCCAGAGTCGTGAACACCTTGAGAATATCCTGTCAACCGGTGAAAGAGTGGACGGTAGCAGTCTCTTTACTTTTCTTGAAGCAGGTTCCTCGGATCTCTATGTGGTGCCCCGTTTTAGAACCGCCTTCCTGAACCCTTTTTCAGAGATTCCGGCCATAGATATTCTTTGCTCTTATTATGATAAGGATGGCAACCCGCTCGAAAGCGCTCCGGAAAACATAATGCGTAAGGCGCATCAGTCCCTGGAAGAAAAGACCGGTTATGCCATGGAAGTGATGGGCGAGATCGAATATTATGTGATCAGCGACAAAGATCCGCTCTACCGCGCAAATGACCAGAGGGCATACCATGAGTCGGAGCCTTTTGTAAAATGGGAGCAGTTGCGTATTGAGGCTATGATGGCGATGGCACAGACCGGCGCTGACATCAAGTATTCTCATTCTGAAGTAGGTAATTTTTCTGATGATGAACACGAATACGAGCAAAACGAGATCGAGTTTCAGCCCACCAGAGTGGAAGAAGCTGCTGATCAGTTGATTATTGCCAAGTGGATATTGAGGCAGGTGGCCTACAAGTACGGCGTAACCGTGAGCTTTGCTCCGAAGATCACAGCAGGTAAGGCCGGCAGTGGGATGCACATTCACATGCGGATGATGAAAGACGGTAAAAATGTGACCCTGCAGGATGGCCGTATCAGCGATGTTTCCAGAAAAGCCATTGCCGGAATTCTGGATATTGCCCCTTCTCTGTCGGCGTTTGGAAACACCATTCCAACCAGCTATTTTCGTCTGGTGCCACATCAGGAAGCACCTACCAATGTATGCTGGGGAGAACGCAACCGGTCAACTCTGATCCGTGTACCACTTGGATGGGTCGGCGCAGGCGATATGATCCACAAGGAAAACCCCAAAGAGCAATCTGATTTCAAAGACCTTAGCGACAAGCAAACCTATGAGTTTCGTTGTCCGGATGGCTCTGCCGACATCTATTTGCTGATTGCCGGTTTGTGTGTTGGTGCACGTCACGGTCTGGAAATGCCCGGTGCGCTGGACTTTGCTGAAAAGACGTATGTGGATGTCAATATTTTTGATGAGAAACACAAAGCGCGTCAGGAACAGCTGGCCCAACTTCCTTATTCTTGCAAGAAAGCTGCCGAATACTTGCGCAAACAGGCTACGGTATACAAACAATATGAAGTTTTTCCACAATCATTGATCGAAGGGATTGTGAACACCCTGGAAGCGTATAAGGACGAAAACCTGCGTGAAAAGATCTCCTGCAACAAGGAGGAAACCATGAAGCTTGTCAGGCG
>SKSI01000085.1 GCA_007123065.1 Bacteroidales bacterium | reverse complement strand
GAGTTGCCGGCAGATGGATGGCAGTGATGTACAGAACGCCCAACCCAAGTTCGACGAAGGGATAAACATAACCATAGCCTTTCCACTGCTTTGCCAGCAGGTCGTACATGGCATAAGAGCGAGCAAAGCCTTTCAGGTCGAGAAACTTAAAGAACGAGAACACAATAAAAAACCCCGCCATAAAGTAGCGCATCCAATCATGCCAGGAAAAAAATCTTTCCTGAAAGGATGCCAGGGCTGCTACACCTGAAACAAACAAAAATATAAGTACCAGGGGTTTGTAGGTTTCCCAGATGGATGCTGTTTCCTGTTCAGGTAATGCCGATGCATGGGAATGGCTTTCTTCGTTTGATGTAATGCTTTCAGCAACTTCTTCGGTGATGCGGTATTCACCCGCATCAGCCAGGAGCTTGTCCAGTTGGGAACGGTCGGGTTTGCTTTCTGCCTCCACTTTTGCCGTTCCTTCCTGGTGGCTCACTTCTGCCGAAAGCACATCGGGATGTTTGAGGAATGTGCTTTTTACTTTGGCGGCACATCCCCCGCAGGTCATTCCGGACAGGGTGTAGGTTAAGTGCATAGTGAAAAAGATTGTAAGATTTGGTTTCTCGCAAAGATTTCAAACAAAGAACCCACAGAAGGCACAAAGGTATTCACGTTTTTCGCGAATACCTTTGCGTTCTTAGGTTTAATATAATTATGATTATCCTGTGCAGAAGCTTACGCTACTTTTTATGATTTGTCCGGTTTGTCGTTGTCGGGGCGCTCGTAATGACAGCAGGCGGGTAGTGCTTGATATACTTCATCTTTGGCACGAACCATATCGGTGTCGTGGCCTGCTTTAGCGATTTTTTTGTGTACGTCGTCCAGGCTCACCTCGTTGGTATCGTATTCGATGGTAAGCATCATGGTTTCCCGGTTCCAATCGGCAGTGTTAACGCCATCAACGCTTTTGGCCGCCTTTTCGATGCGTGCTTCGCACATGCCGCAAGCGCCGTACACTTTGAATTCGGCAATGTCATGATGACTATATCCAAGTAAGGGAAAAAGAAATGTTGCAATAAAAAAAAGAGTTTTCATAGAAATAGGGTTTTTGTGTTATTTCGTAGAACTGCTTAATGTCGATTGAAATCCATCTACAAGGTCCTGAAATACTTCTTTTACAGTATCGATCCTTGTTGCCAGGTAGGCATTGGTTCCTGCAAAGGCATATCCGCTTTTCATATTGCCTTTATAAGCATTGTAAAGCGCATTAATTATGCAATAGGGACTGCTTGATACGTCACATGTACGAATGCAATGAAACGGACATTTAATGGGTCGTTTCAAACCTTGTTTCAATTTGTCGATAAATCCGTTGTTTACTGCGCGCCCGGGCATGCCAACAGGACTTTGAATAATTTCAATATCCTTTTCGTGGGCATTAATATAGGATTGCTTAAAGCCCATTGAGGCATCACATTCTTCAGTTGTAACAAAACGGGTGCCTATCTGCACTCCTTTGGCGCCCATTTGAAGGATATTGAAAATATCTTTACCGGTATAGATGCCACCTGCAGCAATTACAGGAATTTCCACACGGTATTGATCTTCAAATACTTTTACCTCCCTAACGACTTCAGGGACAAGTTTTTCAAGGGCATATTGTACGTCCTCGATCTGGTTGTTTTTGAAACCAAGGTGCCCACCGGCTTTTGGGCCTTCTACCACAACGGCATCCGGGAGGTAGTCATAGGCTGACTTCCATTTGTTACAGATTAGTTTGGCTGCCCTGCCGGAAGAAACGATGGGAACAAGCTTTGTTTCGCTGCCCGGAGTAAGAAATCCAGGCAACCCCATCGGGAGACCGGCACCGGAAAAAATAACATCGGCCTTTTCTGCGATGGCTGTTTTCACCATGTCTGCAAAATTGGACATAGCAACCATAATATTGACCCCGATGATGCCTTGGGTTTTTTCTTTGGCAGTCTGCAGCTCTTTCTTTAATCCTTCAATATTGGCTTGTAAATAATCGAGTGCAGGATTGCGATGAACATAATTCAGCCCTGCGGCTGATATTACACCAACACCGCCCTGATTGGCAACAGCTACAGCCAGCCCGGATAAAGATATTCCAACACCCATTCCGCCTTGAATAATCGGTACCGGAATACGTAAATTACCTAATTTTAATTCTCTCATTTTGTAAGACCTGTTGTTTTAACGTAATAAAGGTAGAGAAAATAACTGATAGTCAATATGTTTAAAGCATAAATAAAGTTAAATTCATGCAATGCCTTCTGATTGTTTTGGCCTTAAACTACGATCAATGGCTCCCTAATAACGTGCAGTTGCTTTTTTTGCAGACCTTAAGCGTTTTTTGCGTTTTGGTTTATTGATTGCAGTTTCTGTTGGCTGTGTCAGCATTTTATAAGGATGTTCACCAACCGGAATGCTTTTCCCGATATATTTTTGAATGTCCTTAAGATAGCTTTTTTCGTCAGGACTGCAAAACGAATAAGCGGTTCCGTCCAGTCCGGCTCTGGCTGTACGTCCAATGCGGTGGGTGTATGTCTCTGTTTGCTCGGGGATGTCATAATTGATCACATGCGACAGATCCTGTACATCTATACCCCGGGAAGCTACATCAGTTGCCACCAGCATACTTAACTTACGGTTCTTGAATTGATTGAGTGCCTTCAGACGTTGTGCCTGAGATTTATCTCCATGGATAGCCTGAGCCATGATGCCTTTCTTGGCAAGGGCTTTCACTAGTTTGTCAGCGCCTCTGCGGGTCCGTGTAAATATAAGTGATCGCTCAATACGCTCTTCCTGTACCAAATGTTCAAGCAAGTTGATTTTGGAAGTTTTGTCGATAAAGTAAACCTGTTCCCTGGTATAAGTGTCTAAAGAATGGTCGGGTTCAATATCGATGCTTACCGGATTCTTTAGCAAGCTGGATGCCAGCTTTTTGATTTCGGGCGACAGCGTAGCAGAAAACAGCAATGATTGTCGCTTTTCAGGCAGGTATGCGCAAATGCGTTTGATGTCATTAATGAAACCCATATCAAGCATCCTGTCAGCTTCATCCAGCACAAGGTGCTCTATGGCATGAAGGCTGATGTGTTTCTGGTTAATCAGGTCAAGCAACCTGCCGGGCGTTGCCACAATGATATCACTGCCTTTGCGTAGTGAAACAACTTGTCCTTGTTGAGATACGCCACCATAAATCACTACTTGTCGTAGTTTTGTGTGCTGCGCGTATAAGCGGAGACTTTCACTGATTTGCTGTGCCAGTTCCCTGGTTGGTACTACGATAATTGCCCTTGGATGTTTTCCAAGTTTTTGTTTATTGATTAATAACTGTATCAGTGGCAATGCAAATGCAGCAGTTTTACCGGTGCCTGTACGGGCACTGCCAAATATATCCCTTCCAGCAAGAATTTGCGGGATGGCATGCTCCTGAACAGGAGTGGGTTGTTCATAGCCTTTGCTGTTTAGTGCCTGCAAAATAGGCATAGTCAGTTCCAGACTTTCAAAAGTCGTCATAATATAAATGGTATTAAATAAGATTTATGACCTCGCGTTGTTGCGGGCCGTGTTTAATGAAAATCTTAATATGAGGTGGAGAGATTAACTGCGGAGTAAAAGTGATCGTTGATTACGGGCAAAGAAAAAACCCAACTCTTAATTTTCGGTGCAAAGGTAATCATTATAATCTCCCCCCCGACATGTGGAGAAAAAAGATTTATAAAATGCTTAACAGGGATTTGGTTTAGCGTTTAATATTTGAAGTTTCAATATAATCAAAACATTTGTTAACCATAACTTTTAATAATAATTTGAAAAAGTCACCAATTTTTTTCCTTTTTTTGCATATGTTTTAGTGGGTTTAGAAGAAATCGATTTATTTCGTATCTTTCAATCGTATATTGCTATTTTTCGCTATAAAGTATTATCTCTCAAAACTGTAAAATGACAATAATTAAAGACCTCTGGCTCGCCATTTGTCTGATTCTGCTGACATCCATTGTATTGCTCCTTTCGGATCTTGAACAGCGTAAAGGGCGTGCTGTTAAAAGCCCCGATGAATTTTCTCAGATCGCTATCATGCAGATATCATCTACAACACTTCTCGATGCGCATGTAGCCGGTGTGATAAGCAAACTTCAGGAAGAAGGCTACTATGACGATAGCGGGCGCAATATAAAACGCTTCAACGCACACGGTGATTATGCCACTGCGGTGACCATATCTCGTGAACTGGCGAACGGACCTTATGATATAGTGATTACCTCGAGTACAGTTGCATTGCAGGCATTTGCAACCGCCAACCGGTCAACCCGAAAACTGCACGTTTTTGGTGCCGTTACAGACCCTTACGGCACAGGTGTCGGCATCACTGGTCCTGAGCCACATCAACACCCACCCTACATGTCAGGTATAGGTACTTTTCAACCTGTCAGACAAAGTTTTATTCTTGCCAGGGAGCTGAACCCAAGTCTTCGTCGTGTCGGCGTGGTTTGGAATCCGGGCGAACAGTGTTCTGAAGCCTGTATGTATGAAGCTCGTCTGATATGTAAAGAATTGGGCATTGATCTGAAAGAAGCCATCGCAGTTAATACCAACGAAGTATCCGAGGCGGTGCGCTCGCTCACCGGACAAGGAATAGATGCCATCTGGGTTGGTGGCGATACGGTGGCCATGTCGTCCATTCACATGATCATTAATATCGCCACACAGGCCGGTATACCGGTATTTACAAATGACCATCTTGATGCATTGGCAGGTGCGCTTTTCGGTTTGGGTGCCAACTATTTTACGGTTGGAGAATATACTGCTGCAATGGCTGTTGAAATACTTCAGGGTGCTGACCCGGCTTCATTCCGAATCGAAAATGTCGTTCCTGAAAGGTTCCGGCTAAATCCCGAAGTCCTTTCCGGATTGGGAGACAAATGGCGTATCAATCAAACCATTCAGGCACTGCTGGATGAACAGGAAAGTGAACTCAGACGAATTGCCCTGATCAACCTGGTAGAAAACCCTGCCCTTGACAATGCCATTGAAGGTGTTGGTATTGGATTGTTAGAGAGTGGTTTGCGTTCAGGAGAAGATTATATCATGAAGACCTGGTCGGCCCAGGGTGAAATGGTGCAGTTGTCTCAGATTGTTGATGCGGTTATACGGGAAAACCCTGATCTGATCATTACAGTGACCACCCCTGCATTGATTGCTACTGCTCAAAGGGTTAAAGATATCCCGATTGTCTTTACTGTTGCCAGTGATCCTGAAAAACTAGGCCTTTATAAAGAAGGCAACAGACCTGCCAATATCTGCGGCGTGTTCGACGATCCACCATTGGATCAGCTCCTCAAAATGGTTCGCAACCATATTTCCGGTTTGTCGGCTGTGGGTATTGTTTATGACGCAGCAGAGATGAATTCACTGATCTCTGTTGAAAAACTGCGCCAGGCAGGTGAGGAGCAGGGTGTACGCATACTTGAATCAACGGTTTCCGGAACCGTGGACCTCCCGATGGCTACCCAGTCGCTTATTCAACGCGGTGCACAGGCCATCATGTTATCATCGGACAATACAACCACTACGGGTTTCCCAGCGATTATCAGGGTTGCTAAAAGTGCAGGTATTCCTGTTTTTACAACAGAACCAGACATGGTAAAACGGGGCGCAACAGGTGCCATTGGCGATAATTATTTTGAGTGGGGAAAAGAATCAGGTGCAATGGCTGCGCAGGTGCTGAGCGGCATATCCCCATCGCTTTTACCAGTGAGGTCAACAAACGTTTTCGAGATTATACGGCCTGATGATTCTTCCAAAGTCCACCGGCCATTACGCCTGCGCTTGGTTCATTACCAGGAAAATGAGTTCTCAGAACGCTGTGAAGAGGGTTTGCTGGATGGTCTGGAACTGGCAGGTCTGGTTGAAGGACGCGATTACGACCTCAGAATATACAATGCGCAGGGCGACATGTCGACTTTGTCGGGCATCATGAATAATATAAGAACAGATCGGGTCGACCTGCTGATGGTCATTTCAACACCTACATTACAGGCTGCATTGCGGCAGGCCGGCAACGAGACTCCTATTGTTTTTACCGGTGTAGGGGATGGCGTTCAGGCAGGTGCAGGCAAGAGCGAAACGGATCATCTTCCACACGTTACCGGCGTTTCTACACGTTCTGATTTTTCTCAAATGGCAAACATTATAAATGAAACCCTGCCTGATGCCAAACGAGTCGGAACGCTTTTTACTCCTGCGGAGATCAACAGTGTACTCTATAAAGACTGGTTTGCCGAAGCACTTGCCGAACATGACCGGGAGCTGGTTGCCATACCTGTTACCATGAGTGCCGACGTACCACAATCAACAGCCGAACTGCTCAGGCAAGACATTCAGGTGGTGGCACAGGTGGTCGACAACCTGACTCGTCCGGGTTTCGGACTGATTGCCCGCAGGGCTGCTGAAAGAAATATTCCGGTATATGTGTTTGACAGCGACCAGATGAATGACGGGGGTGTTATTGCCGTTGCCTGCGATTATTACCAGGCAGGAATAGAAGCTGCCGAAAAGGCGATCAGGGTGTTGAACGGCGAAAACCCTGCCATGATCCCATTTTCGAATGTACAAACCGTGAGGCTGATCATCAATCCCAAACTGACAGAGAAATATAACATCAAAATTTCTGACGACCTGCTTGAAAGAGCAGAATTATATAAAGATTCAGATTAAATCGCGACTTATGCAATTTATACCACAAAAAAGGGGCAAATACATGCTGATTTCTGCATCAGGCAGACTTGACGCCTCCTGGGCCGAGCATTTTACAGCCACTTTCAGGGAATACATCCGGCAGGGATGGCATCATATTTTGCTGGATGCAGGAGACATGAATTACCTGAGCTCGGCAGGCATACGCGCCCTGGTGCAAGTTACAAAGTTAGTTCAGTCCGTCAATGGAAGCTTTCAGATCATACAGGCCAACAGTTTCGTTGAAAGAACACTGAAAATGACCGGTTTTGGAAGCTGGTTGATACCGGATTATCCTGATGACATGCCTCAGGCAGAAGAAGAGTCGGCTAAGATAGAAAATGATGGTTTTGAGACCCATCTGCTGGATGGTTCCGCTTCATTAAAGCTTTCCATCCCTGCCGGCTGGTTGCCCTGGAAAAAAACCGATAAAAACAGCCATGTAAAAATGTGTTTCAGCAAACAGGAGTTTGCGCTGGGTATTGGCGCCCCTGATCAGGCCACTACAGACAGCGGATTGCTCATGGGTGAGTTTTTAGCTGTGGATGGTAATGTGGTTTATCAACCGCCCCGGGAGGGAGAGCATCCCGATTTTTTGCTGGCAGAAAAGGATTATCAACCTGCAATGCATTGCATACAAGCATTGTATTGCCGAGGGGATATGTCACATCTGTTGCGTTTTTCCCCGACGGACAAAAAGCTTTATTTTGGTATTGGGGAGGTGGCAGAAAAGGCACTGCTTGAAACAAAATCGCCAATGGCCGGCTTTGTTCTGCTTGCAGAGATTGATGGACTGGTAGGGTCTGCCATTGTTAAATCGCCAGGCTTGTTGCAGGAAAATCATTCCATCTCTTTTCCTGAAATAAAAGAGTGGATCTCATTTTGTGGTGAGCGGGTGTATTCAAGACAGCAGGCCCTTGTATTTGGCGTTGCTGCCAGACAAGAAAACAAGGAAGGACATGTTTTGCTTCCTGCTTCAAATATGTATCCTGGACTTTATTTGCATGCGCATGCAGCTGTGTTTCCCTATCAGCCGTTAGAATCAGGTATCATTGGAATGAAAGAGGCCACAGAAAGATTTTTTAACGGACCGTCACCGCTTGCTCTTTTTCATCTGGTTGAAGACAGCCGGCCGGTTACCGGTCTGGGTGAGAGTGCTTTTATCCGTGGTGTATGCTGGTGTGCACCCATCAATAATCATCAGGAGGAATTGTTATGGGAATAGTGCTTAGTGCTTTTACAATCGGACTGATATTGGCAGCCCTTACGATGGGTATGCTGATCAGCTTCAGAATGCTGCGCTTTACGGATATAACCGTAGATGGCTCACTGACCCTTGGAGCATCAGTTGCTGCTGTCACAATTGTAAACGGTTGGTCACCATGGCTGGCAACTTTGCTGGCTGTCTTTTTGGGCGCCGTGGCAGGAATGTTTACCGGATTGCTTTACACACGCTTTAAAATACAGATGATCCTTTCAGGCATTCTGATGATGACTGCACTCTATTCTGTTAATCTGCGTATTATGGGCCGCAGCAACATCCCCCTGCTTGATACGTTGGCAGTGTCTGATACAACAGAGTCGCTGATCGGTAATATTGCCGGCACGGCAACCCATATCAATATTTTTGGCTGGCCGGTTTCTATGGCAGACTTTTCGGTTTTTATAACGGCACTGTTAATTTGTACATTAACCGGTGTTGCACTGCGTTACTTTTTACTTACACACCTGGGTACTGCTTTGCGCGCAACCGGCAATAACCCGCAGATGGTCAGGGCACAAGGTGTAAACCACAATATGATGATCGTATTGGGCCTCTCAATGGCAAACGGTCTTGTTGCCCTTGCCGGTGCGCTGCTGGCACAATACCAGGGTTTTGCCGATGTGCAGATGGGTATCGGTATGATGGTATGGGGACTGGCGAGCATCATCATCGGAGAGGCTTTGGTGGGCACTCGTACCATTGGTGTCGCCATTACCGGGGCCATTTTGGGAACTATTTTCTTTCGGCTACTGATTGCCATAGCATTGCGTTGGGGATTGAACCCCAATGATCTGAAGCTGGTTACTGCCGTGTTTGTATTCATCGCCCTGGTGGCGCCTATATGGATAAAATCTTTGCGTAAAACGATTTGGGGAGGACTGCGAAATGCTTAAGATCAATAGATTGATTAAAACCTTTGCACCGGGAACAGTCAATGAGGTGCGTGCCCTGCGAGATGTCAGTCTGCAAATTGAAAAGGGAAGTTTTACTGCAGTAATAGGCACCAACGGTTCCGGGAAAAGCACATTGCTGAATGCTGTAGCAGGTAGCTTTGTGCCCGACAGTGGCAGTATTCAATTGTTTGATAAAAACATTACATCCTGGTCGGAACATAAGCGGGCGTCGCTTGTTGGTCGTGTATTTCAGAATCCCTTTGCAGGAACTGCCGCAGGAATGACCATTGCAGAGAACATTGCTCTTGCCATGCGTCGCGGCAAGCGGTGGTCGCTTACAATGGCTATCAACTCCAAAGTACGGGAGGAGATTTCTGAGCGGGTAAAGACCCTGAAGATGGGACTGGAGGACAGGCTGGATAATCCCATCGGTACGCTTTCGGGAGGTCAGCGGCAGGCATTGACACTTTTGATGGCTACATGGCTGCGGCCTCATTTGCTCCTGCTTGATGAGCATACGGCTGCGCTTGACCCGAAAACCGCTGCCAAAGTTGCGGAGATTACACGGGAGATCATCACCAGGGATAAACTGACTGCCCTGATGGTTACACATTCGATGCAGCAAGCTGTCGATCTGCCTGATCGTATCATCATGATGCACAGAGGCAGGATCGTGGAAGACTTCAGGGATGAAATGAAAGCCCGGGTTCGCGTTGCCAATCTGATCGAGGCATTTGAACGCGTGCAAAAACTCGATCTGTTCGATCATTCCGTTGCGGAAGTCTTGCAACAACAGTATGTTTAATTAAAGGTGAGCCCACTTCGAAAACTAAATTTTGATTGTTTTTATTGGTTCCGGTTTTGTTTGTTTTACAGTGGTAATAGCGGTAAGGACAGCACCTGGCCTGTCCTTCTCAGGCACCGAACCGATCAGTACATTCGCATATATGCACATCTTCCAGTTTGATAGCTAAAGCGCTGTCTTTATGGGTGGTTTAATCGTAGCGTCTGCATTATTCTTATGTGTCTTCGTCATCGGGTGATCCTCTGCACCACAAAAGGCACACACCTGATATTCGTAGTGAAATGCAACCGCAGAGATGCGTAGATGGGCGCGTCTTTACAGACCGACGAACACAGAAAACCCAAACGCGACACATGGCGCGTTTATACATATATGGTTCTGCTAAAAATCTACGGCATTTTCAATCCGCCCGGGCCGAGCCGCACCCCACCGAATCCAATAGATGTTTCAATATAATTGCTGTTGTGCTCGCGGTTTGCTTGCAAATACCCCTTCAGTAAAAATTGCCTTGATTTTGAACACATTTCCATCAAATGCAATTTTGTTATGTCGAAAAATAATATATTTTCGTTAATGGTATCAGGTCAGTATAGATACGAATCCAGCTAAACTGCGATGTCAATATAATAAATCGGACTTTATTGCACCAGTCATGTTATCATTACGTGAAAACCGTCGAGATAGCTAATGGTTGTAATACCAGCATTAAAATGAGAGGCATTGGTTTGTTTTTATTAACTGACTGGATTCCTGTTGTTAAATTCATCATGTTTCCAATTTTTGGGATTGTTCCTGATATAAAATTTTATTCGAACGTATGCCGTATCATCACGAATGATACGGTCATGGTAATTGGGTTGCCAATTTTTTCTTCCGGAGGTGTTTCGTAATATATTTATTCGTTTGGATGATTGCATTTGTAATTTTCCAACAATTTTTGGAATGATCATTTTTCGTCGTTGTTTCCTGTATTGTTTTATTTCATCGTTGGTGGGCCGATATCCCGGTTTGCGCCACCTCGGTTTGCGGGTTGGGTGCACCGTGTTTTCCCGGGGTTGGTTGGTCGTTCGGTTTGGGGGTTGGTTGGTCGTTTTGTTTGGGTGTTGGTTGGTCGTTTTGTTTGGGTGTTGGTCACGGCATTGTAGAGAAAATTCATGAATTTTCTCTACAAACGTCGACCCAACCCCATTGCCGTCGCCAACCCCATTGCCGTGACCAACCCCATTGCCGTGACCAACCCCATTGCCGTGACCAACCCCATTGCCGTAACCAACCCCATT
>SKSI01000138.1 GCA_007123065.1 Bacteroidales bacterium | reverse complement strand
GGAGTGCCTGATCGTAATTATCGGCAGTCAGCACACCAAAAATGACAGGGATACCACTTTCCAGTCCGAGCTTCATACAACCTTGTGCAACAGCCTGCGCGATAAATTCGAAATGGCGGGTTTCACCCTGGATGATGCAACCAAGACAGATCACAGCGTCAACTTCTTCCTGTTCAAGAAGGATACCTGCTCCCTGCGGGAGTTCAAAGCTGCCTGGTACCCGGTATACAATGATATCCTCTTCATCAACCTGATGTTTTTTGAAACTGTCCAGGGCACCTTCGAAGAGGGAATCAGTAATTTCTTTATTCCAGTCGGCAACAACAACCCCAAAGCGTTTGCCTTTGGCATCGCTTATGGCACTGCCTTCATAAGATGAAAGATTTTTATTCTTGGTTGTCATATCCAGTTATTTACTGGCCCGGGCACGTGCAATGAATTTCTCTATATCGCGCCCTTCATTGGTGTCAGCATATTCTGTGTGGATCCGTTCGTAAAGCCTGATTGCCTCAGCATACTCACCCTTGTGTTCGAAAAGAAGTCCAGCCTTCAATAAGAAAACCGGGGTAGTAAGTTTGTTTGGCTTATAACGGTAGGCTTTGCGGTAATATCTGGTAGCCCGCTGCAAGTCTCCAAGCTCCCAGTAGGCATCTCCAATGGCACCATAGCGCATTGCTCCAAGCATCTGATCGCTGGTGCGGAACTTTTTTAACAGATCAATACCTTCTTCCCACTCACCGAGGTGTAACAGACTGACGCCGGCATAATACCTTGACAGGTTTGCACTCTTTGTCATCCGGAAGTCTGCCATGATGTCGAGAAAACCCAGGTACTCACCGTCACCTTCCAGTGCAAGCTCAAAATCTCCACCTTCGAAATAATTCTGTGCCATGAATAATTCTGCCTGTGCATCTTTTTCACGCGGGGTGAGAATAAAACGGGTGTATCCGATATACCCGGCTATCAATAAAACGATGACACCTACTGTGTAGATGATCGTGTTCTGGTGCTTCTCAATAAACTGTTCCGACTTACTCAGTGCCTCCTCTACGGCTACGATATTCTTGTCGTCTTGCTTGGTTTTTTTAGATTTCGCCATGTATTTTAGTATTTTAGCTTGCAAAATTACACTTATTTTTGTGGTTGCAAATCATTTCGATGATTTTTTTAGTGATATCATACCATAGATTTAATCAGATCGTTCTATAAAGTAACCAAAGCATAAACAAGGCATGACCACTTTACGCATCTTTCTGTATCTGATATTCATTACACTAGGCATAAGCTTGTTCTGGTCGTGCCGTGATGACGGTTTTGATACCGACCCTGCAATTCAGCTTGGGTTTTCTCAGGACTCGTTGCTGTTTGATACCGTGTTTACCACGTTGGGATCTTCCACGCGATCCTTTAAGGTTTACAATAACCACAACCGGAGAATAAGAATTAACAGCGTTTCATTGGCCGGTGGGCCTGATTCCTATTACCGGATGAATGTAGATGGCCGTTCAGGTACAAGTATTTCGGATGTTGAGATCGAACCGCGCGACAGCATCTATGTTTTCGTTGAGGTAACCGTAGATCCCGTTAATCAGGATTTGCCGCTAACTATCGTCGACAGTATTGTTTTTAACACCAATCAGAATATTCAGGATGTCAAGCTCGTCGCCTGGGGACAGGATGCAAACTTCATACATCCCAATTATACAGATCCGGAATCAGGATTCTCTTACCATGTGATCACGGAAAATACGGTTTGGACATCAACGCTGCCCTATGTCGTATATGGCCTGGCTGTGGTAGCTCCTGATGTAACGCTGCGCATTGAAGAAGGTGCACGCATCCATTTTCACAACAATTCGAGTCTCGTGTTTTTAGGGCAATCCACATTTAAGGTGGAAGGAAGCCTGAAGGCTCCGGTTAGTTTTCAAGGTGACCGGCTGGAACCGTTTTACCAGGATCAGCCCGGACAGTGGGGGAGAATATGGTTAACGGCAACCAGCAAAGATCATGAAATCGATCATGCCATCATTAAAAACGCTACCGTTGGACTGCAGGTTGATACAATAGGTAGCTTAACAGACCCTACACTGAAAATCAGGAATACGGTAATCAAAAACATGACTCTCGCGGGTCTGATAGCACAGGGCAGTCACATTCAAGCGGAAAATCTGGCAATAACCAATTGTGGAGAACATGCAGTGATCCTTGCCCTCGGAGGAAATTATGATTTCAGGCATACCACCATAGCCAACTATTTCAGACTGGATATTCGCAATACGCCATCCGTGCTGATTAACAACTACTACCAGGATGTTGACGGTGTTATTCAGGTAAGGCCCTTTGACCAACTTTTTTTTGGTAACAGCATCATATATGGCAGCAATCTGGAAGAGATTGTTCTCGATATTTATGACGGCACAACGGTTGACTACACCTTTGACCACTGCCTGATACGCACTCAGATGAACGCCGGATCCGATTCCTTTATCAACACGCTGGTCAACCAGGATCCCCTGTTTTATGACACACAGGCCCATGACTTCCGCCTTACCGAAGATTCACCTGCCATCGGAGCCGGAAATCCGGATATTGCCATTGATATACCTACGGATATTGAGGGCAACGACCGCACACAGAGAGTTGATATCGGTGCGGTTCAGTATTACCCGATTGAAGAAGAGGAAGACTGATTTGCAAATGTGCAGATGTGCAAATTAGCAAATGTGCAGATTAGCAGATGTGCAAATTAGCAAATGTGCAGAGAAATAAAATTTGTGAAAATTTGAGTACAATTTGTGTGAATTTGTGGACAAAGAAAAATTCGTTTAATTGTTGATTCATTGAATTGCAATTAAAGAAGGGTTTTGATGGTTTCGCCGATATCGGCAGGGGAGTCCACAACGTGGATGCCGCATTCTTTGAGGATT
>SKSI01000078.1 GCA_007123065.1 Bacteroidales bacterium | reverse complement strand
TCCCCTTCCAGGATTACATTCAGGGAGGAAGTGCCGCCAAACTTCGAGTTTACGAAAGCGTCAGTCAGCACGATGTCGCTGTCTTTCTCAAAATTGTCGAGAAAGCTGGAGTTGATCCAAACGCGGGATATGCCACCAACTGCCAGTACCAAGATCACTGCCGTTATTATGAAAACTTTTTTCTTGCCGGCCAGTAGCCAGTCGGTCATCCGGTTCAGTGCCGTGCTTTGTTGATCTTTCGCGGCATTTTTTGTTTTTGGAATACGGTGACCAAATAAAAGCACCGCAGCCGGAAGAAACACCAGGGCTAGAACAAAAGCGGTCAGGATGCCAAAAGCAGTAAATACACCAAAGTATTTAATGGGGTACACCTGGCTGCTTAACAGCGACAGGAAGCCGATCATGGTCGTGAAGGCAGCCATGGATAGTGGTTTCCAGAGAATGCCAACAGTATGTTTGAGCCCATCAATACGCGAAGCCCCCGGGTTTTTTCTTGCAAACTGGTTCAAGTGATTAAAAAAGTAAATTCCGTATGCTACCCCGATGGCTATCAGCATTACGGGAATCATTGTGGTAACTGAGTAAATTGGCACGTCCAGTGTGGCCATCATTCCGAAAGCATAGATGGTACTGACAAATACGCCAATCAGTGTAAATCCGGCCGCTCTCACACTTCTCAAAAGAAGATATAGCACCAAAGCGATTACGATCAGCACTACAGGAACCATCCGTTTCATGTCCTCAGGCCCGAGCAATGCCATGGTGCCTTCCACTATGGGCCTTCCTGCCACGTAGATGACATTGCTGTCTTCGCCATAAGCGTGCGCAAACTCCATGATGTCAAGATAAAACTCCTGGGTAAAGACGTCACTGTCCATTCCTGCAATAATTAGGGCAACTGTTTCATCTTCGGAGACTACCCTGCGATAGATCATTTCGTTATCGCGTACATCTTGCCGGAGTTTTCTGAGCTCATCCATAGATTCCGGCACATCCGTATAGAATGAAGTGACATCCAGGTCGTACTCTGTACCGATGATGTTGTCTGCGGTGTAGAGTGATACGACGTCGATGGCATCAAACTCCGGCATGGCAATCAGCTCATTGCTGATGTCTTTGATCTTTTGCAGGGTAGCGGGGTTGTAAATGCCATCCTGGTTCTGGATGGCGATAAGTATCCCATCTTTGATACCGAACCATTCCTCTGCCTGGTCGCTGTATAAGAATGCCGGATGGTCTTTCGGCATGTATTCGTCCAGGTTGGTTTCCATGCGCGCGTTGTTTACGAGTATACGCGTAAACATCACGCTTGAGGCGAAAATCACCACCAGGGTGATTATTGCCAGGATTTTCCAGTTTTTGTTTGTCATGTTTTATATTATTATTGTTGGTTTCCAGGTTAAAGCTTGTGATTAACGATGTTATTCATTTTGTAGTTAATATTAACTAACTTTATGTGCAAAAAAATAGCATTCCATCTTCAAATCGGCTAATCATCAATTGGTCCTTTATTCGTCATCGGTAAGTATTCCTTTATGAATGAGTCTTTTTAATGATTTGATTAATTTTTTTCCCTCTTTTTTTATATCAAATGAATAATCTGAGTATTGCCATTTCTTAATGAACAATCGCAGGCTTCCCATAATGATGACAGCGAGCTGGCCGGCTTCGACGTCATTTCGGATTTCATTGTTACTTTGTCCTTCCTTAATGATCTGTATCAGGGCATTCAGATTTCTGCCAATAATTTCATACACTTTACCTATTAGTCCGGATTCTCCACGAAAAAGTTCTTCAGAAAAGATCACCGGCACGAGCGAAGGGGATTGGGAAAATACTTCGAAGTTTCTTGCAAAAAGAACGCTGATCTTTTCCATTGCGGGCAGATCGCGATCCAGTTCTTCCCTGAACATGCCTTCTGTGTTTTGCTTAAATACGTCAAGAATGGCTATCAGGATGTGTACCTTGCTCTCAAAGTGTCTGTATATAGCCGGTTCAGAAATGCCAATCTCGTTTGACAAATTTTTAATGGTAAGGCCTTGTATCCCTTTTTCGCTGATCAGTTCCAGGGCGGCCTGAACAATTTCTTTCTGACGTGGTGTTTGCATGTTTGTATTTTTTAATTCGGAAACAAAGTTAGTTAATACTAGCTAACCTCAAAAATATTTAACTTATTTTAACACATGCTATAATGTTAGCCATGTTTTTCAATAATTGGATATTTCGGTGATAGCATAGGCAAACATCTTCTTCAATAAAAAAAAACCACCTCCGGAATTGCTCCTGAGGCGGTTATATTTTCGGATATTTAAAAGCGGCACCACATTATTTTTCTGATACGGATAAAGAGAAATGACCCAATCAGCAGTGCGGTGAGATAGAGAGCCTAGTTTGTAATTGGCATGGCCATGGTCACATCACTTACTTATTGGACCAAAGCAGAAAAAGCATTGACGGTTTGGCGCTTCTTCAGGAACTTTCCACTCCCCTTGATAATAAGTTAAACTTGTTCCACCAGGGCCTGAATCATTATTTAAAACCCAGCCAAAACTGGCATTAGATGGGGTGGTAGTTCTCGAAACACATACCCAGCCTTTAAGTTGACTGATGTTGGTGCCAAAATCTACGTCAATTTGAAATATTTCTTCATGATGAAAAAAACCAGTAGCAATAGGCGAGGTTGACACATTGAATTTGTGAATCACAGTGGTTGGACGAACAATGGTCTCTTATGCCTTTTCAGTATTGTAAGGCAAGGTGAAACAAAAGGCTGAGCCTTTGCCCACTTCACTTTCAGCCCAAATTCTCCCTCCATGCCTGTCAACAAACTCTCTGCACAAGATTAATCCCAGCCCGGTACCTTTCTGATTGTATTTTTCCAATTTGCCTTTTGCCAGTTCACGGTCTGTTACATCATAGAAAAGCGTGGAAAATTCACCCTCAGCCGGTGAGAATGCATAAACCTCAAAATACCTGTTCATGT
>SKSI01000073.1 GCA_007123065.1 Bacteroidales bacterium | reverse complement strand
TTTGACAGTGTCAAAACGTATGGGTCTGCCACGAAAGGGAAACATGATTTCAGTATCAAAAAATCATGACAAAGGTAAGAATTAAGGTTAAGATTAAGGTTGAGGTTGAGGTTGAGATTAAGGTTAAGGTTGAGGTTGAGGTTGAGGTTAAGGTTAAGGTTAAGATTAAGGTTAAGGTTGAGGTCAAAAAAGCAACATGATATTGCAACAAAAAACCGGACAATTATTTTAAGCCACTAGTTTTTGTTTTTGGGTTTGGTTTTTAAATTCTTTTATAGGCATTTTGATAGTGGTATGTATTCTGTTTTGGTTGTACCAGGTCTCAATGTATTCAAAGATAGAAATTTTAGCTTCTTCTCTGGTTTTATAGCTTCTGTGATATATCCACTCTGTTTTAATATTGTTAAAGAAGCTTTCAGCTACAGCATTGTCCCAGCAGTCGCCTTTGCGACTCATACTCCTGAGAACCAACGGTTGTTTCTCCAACAATTTCCTGAATTCATTGCAAGCGTATTGGATGCCTCTGTCAGAGTGAAAGATGAGTTCTTTGGTAATTGGTCTTCGTTTAACAGCCATTTTCCATGCGGCAATACTGGTATCATATGCCTTTAAGCTGCTGCTCATTGACCATCCGACTACTTTGCGATCTGCCAAATCCAATATAACTGTCAGGTACAGCCAACCCTTCCGGGTTCTGACATACGTAATATCTGACACCCACACCTGGCTTGTTTCTTTCACGGAAAAGTCCCGGTTAAGTTTATTATCAACTACCGGATAGCTATGTTTGGAATCAGTGGTACTCCTAAATTTTCTACGTCTGATGCTGACCAGATTCTGCTTCTTCATTATTCGTGCCACACGAGGCCTGGATACCATGATTTGTTGGCGAGCGAGCTCCATGGTGATCCTGGGGCTGCCATAGGTTTTTTTGCTTTTTAAATATATGTTCCTGATCTGTACCACTAGCCTTTGATTTTCAATATCCCGCTTTGTTGGTTGTCTGTTTTTCCATGCATAATATGCACTCCTGGAGATGCCAAGGACCTGGCACATCTTCCCAATGGGAAACTCGGAGCTGTACCGGTTTATAAACCAGTATGCTTTCCATCGCTCTTGGAGAAGATGCTGACCGCCTTTTTTAAGATATCGCGCTCTAATTGTGCATCACGAAGTTCCTTTTTTAACCGGGCGAGCTCTTTTTCATGTTCTGTTTGGGCAACTTTACCCTGTCCCGAGAAACAAGTGTCCGGATGTTTATCGGCCTCCCGACGCCAGCGGTATATCAGCTCCGGACGTATGTCCAGCTCCTTGGCCAGCTCTTGGAAGTTGTCATGGTTCTTACTTAGCTCAACGGCCATTTTTTTAAATTCTTTGTCGTACTGTCTTCTTTTTTTCATAATCACTAAGTTAAATATTTTGGCTTAACTTAGTGTCCGGACAAATGTAGCAACTCCAAGCTTCCAGCTTCCAGCTTCGAGCTTCCAGCTTCGAGCTTCCAGCTTCGAGCTTCGAGCTTCGAGCTATTCTTCTTAAACTCCGATCGTACTTTTTTCTTTGTTATATCATCATGGCAATTTGCTACTTTTTTAGTAGTTTTACCCAACGTCCGGATTATCGGGGAAGTCCAAATCTATGGCACCGACGGACGGCTTTATCTACGTATGCAGATTGATCAGGAGACAAAATCTGTCAATGTCAGTGGATTGCCGACCGGTGTTTATGTCCTGCATTTTAGTGGATCCGGTGGCACCCAATACAGTCGTTTGATTGTTTATTAAAAATGATGCCGATTCGAATATACATGGTTGCATGCGCATTTATGATCCTGGCGATCATGCCTGGAACAGGTATGTTTGTTGCCGGTCAGGAGAATGATATCGGTTTGTTTCCGGCAATCATTTCTGCAACGGAAGCACAAAACCCCTCCCTGCGTCAGACTGCGCAATTACCCCATGTAAATGATCGTGGGAGTAGGACCGTTGAGATGGTGAACGGTTACCGGGTGGTGCACGGCGAACGTCCGCCTATAAACCATGACCTGGTGCCTGCTGATGCCATGGAGGAAGGGATCCTTCTGTTAAAGTTTTTCCGGCACATGGAGACGCACCTGGAAGCCAATCCACCCACCACCGACAGGGACGGTATCGTCCGGTTCAACATGACTGCACCAGACACACTGAATGCCCGCTACGGTGTACACGAGACCAACCAGTATTTCCGGTCACCCGCCCTGCGAAATACTTTTACCGACCGGCACAAGGCATGGGGATTCCACCTTTGGTACGAACTCCGTGTGGATGAAACAACCGACATTGTAAGAATGATGGAAGCATACCGGCAACTGCCCGAAGTGGAAATTGCCGAACCGGTTTTTCGCAAAAGGCTGATTGACGGGGTGACCGACACAGGTGAAACGGCTTCAGAAATCCTTTTGACAACGATACGCGACACCTGGACACCCAATGATCCGGACTTTAGCGATCAATGGCATTACCACAACACCGGCCAATCGGGTGGTACCGTTGGCGCCGATATCAGCATGCCGCAAGCCTGGGCCAGGGAGAAAGGACACGAAGACGTGATCGTGGCCATCATCGATGACGGAATCCAGTACAACCATCCTGATCTGGCAGGAAATATGTGGCAAGACGCCGTACACCCCGATGGTGGATACAATTTCGTGGATAACAATACCACGATCATTCCCGGAAACCACGGCACCCACGTGGCCGGCACCGTGGCGGCGGTTAGCAATAACAACATAGGTGTGGCCGGTGTTGCCGGTGGCTCAGGTTCGGGTGACGGTGTGCGACTGATGTCGGCACAGGTATTCAGGGCGCAAAACAACACCCAGGGCGGCTTTCATATTGCACCCATCTGGGCAGCCGACCAGGGCGCCGCCATTTCACAAAACAGCTGGGGATATATCGACCCAAACACATACAACCAAAACGTATTAGATGCCATCGATTATTTCAACACCTACGG
>SKSI01000086.1 GCA_007123065.1 Bacteroidales bacterium | reverse complement strand
GCTCATATTCTATAGCATTGGCATAGGCCTTTACTTCATGCGCATCTATATGACAAACAGAAACAATGTTAAGCAATTGTTGCAGGACTTCAGAACGTGGTTTTTTAAAAGAAAAATATACCTCATTTTTTTCATTGAGGTATTCCGCTGCACTTTTGGATGCGGATTCTGATTGTGCCAATAAGGGCAGTGTAAATATTAAACAACTGAAAATGTAAATAATAAAACGATTCAAAGCAATTGATATTTATAAGATTAATAATAAAATCAAGAATTATTCAGACTCCTGAACCAATTTGTTAATGTGGCTCATTAGTGCTTTACTTACTTTTGCAAGTGGCAGTCGGACAACATTTTTGCACAACCCTTTCCTTGCAAGAACGGCTTTTATACCGGAGGGGCTTCCTTCGGCATAGATGGCGTTGATGATATCAAGAAGATCCAGATGTAGCTTGCGTGCTTCTTCGAATCTGTTTTCGAGGCAGAGGGTTACCATCCTTGAAAACTCACCGGGGAAAGCGTTGGCAATCACAGATATAACTCCATCACCGCCAAGCGCCATAAACGGAAGGGTCAATTCATCGGAACCGGAAATAACCAGAAAACCCTCGGGCTTATCCTTTATAATTCGCGCACATTGTTCCAAATCTTTAGACGCTTCTTTTACAGCAATTACATTGTCGACATCGTGAGCAATTCGCAAACAAGTATCAGAATCGATATTTGACCCTGTACGCCCCGGCACATTGTACATAATCACAGGCACAGGACAAGCTGAAGCAATCTCCTTATAATGATAAAAGAGACCGTTTGCCTGCGGCTTATTGTAGTATGGACTTACCGATAAAACGGCATCTATCCCGTCAAATGATGTATTTTGCATTGTATCAGTGATGGCCTGGGTGTTGTTCCCTCCAATACCGACCACAACCGGAACTCTACGATCCACAATCTCAACGGCAAAGTTGACGACCGCATTTTGTTCCGCGGGGCTCTGGGTCACAGATTCACCTGTAGTACCCAAAAAAACAATATAATTAACTCCATTGTCGATCTGATAATTGATCAGGGTTTCAAAAGACTTAAAGTCAATGCTTCCTTCTCTGTGAAATGGAGTAACAATCGCAGTTCCCGTACCTAAGAATTTTTGGATCATTTTTCTTCCGGTGTTTTAATGATTTTTAAATAATGTACTGCATAATCAGCAAGTTTTTCGTCGGTTGTTTTGTGGTCGATATGCAGTAGCAGGTCATAAACACTTAAATAGTCCGGGTGATGGGCACCTGCCTTATAAAATGCTTTTGTAATTCCTGCAACATATTTGACCATAAATGAATCATCGATGGTCAAATCAATCATCAGTTCATACGGTTTTTTTACAAACGCTTTTACGGTTTCGCTTCCGGGCTGCATCCATAAAGAAAAGCTTCTTTTGGAACAGTAAGAAACGCCATCGATTGATTTGATGCCTTCGGGTATCCTTTTTTGATTAAAAAAACCCAAAGCGCTTACAAGCTTGCCATCACTGCGCAACTTATTAATGATTTGACTGATGAATACAGGCCTGCCGTCTGTGCCGGCATCAAAAAGCAGAGCGATATTTTTTGCTTTGTCATAACCAACCACACGCCGCTCGTATTCGAGCTTTTTCATCGCACGACGCAATAAAAAAAGCTGTATGACCCGTTTTATTTTTCCCACACCTGCACAATTTCTCCGATATAAAACCTGTGATAATCTTCTGTCGGATAGATCTTTTCGATATCAAAAATCTGGAAAAAATCAGGCTCAATGTCATCATAATATATTTTTCTACACTCAAGAATGAGTTTTGCCTGCTCAAAGGCAACGGCCCCGGAAGGTGTTTCCAGGGCAGTAAGGCCTTCTACGTTCATCTTGTTCAAGTCTCTTCCGGATGTTGTTCCGCAAAGATTCAGCAGATCACGATGTGCTTCATTAAAGAACGAGACAGAAAAATGGGCATGTTTTTCAATGAACTCATAGGTATACCGCTGTGGTCTGATAAAAGTAAAAATAACAGGTTTTTTCCAAAGCACACCGGCACTTCCCCAGCTGGCAGTCATCATATTATAATGGTCTATTTTACCGGCAGTGATCAGCATCCACTCCTTACCAATCAAGGAAAACACATTTTCCCTTATTTCATCGGGACTTATTTTTTTGAATAGTTTTTCAATCATAAATAATGCAAGTTTAAAAACTGGCACAATTTACAAAAATTTATCCACAAGGGTAGGGTTTGTTGTAAAGCATTTATCTTTGTGATTGAAGCCAAAGGAGAAACCAGCATACAATATGACAAAAAGTAAACTTGAAGTCGTTATTCTGGGAAGTGGCACATCACAAGGGGTACCCGTTGTAGGCTGCACCTGCACGGTTTGTGGCAGCAGCAATCCTTGTGATAAACGATTGCGCAGTTCCATTCTTGTGCGCAACAATGAAACCACCATTGTTATTGATGCCGGACCAGACTTCCGGCAACAGATGCTGCGTGAAAAAGCCAGAAAGCTGGATGCGGTTGTAATTACACATAACCACAAAGACCACACCGGTGGTTTGGATGATGTCAGGGCGTTCAACTGGATCCAAAAGAAGCCAATGGATATTTATGCCCGAAACTCTGTGCTAAATGCCGTCAGGAATGAATATTCATACGCTTTTGCCGAGAATAAATATCCCGGGGTTCCTGACATGAACCTTTTTGAAATTGATGGCAAACCTTTGACGATAGGAACGATGAAACTTCTTCCCATAGACGCCATGCACCATCAAATGCCGGTTTATGGCTTTCGTATCAATGACTTTTCTTACCTGACGGATGCCAATCATATCGAACAGAAAGAACTGGACAAGATGAAAGGCAGCAAGGTTATAATTATCAATGCACTTCGGAAAGAGAAACATATTTCTCACTTTAACCTGGAAGAAGCCATCGACATCATCCGTTACATCAACCCTGAAAAGGCATACATTACACACATCAGTCATCAGATGGG
>SKSI01000008.1 GCA_007123065.1 Bacteroidales bacterium | reverse complement strand
ATGGCAGACGCTTTAACAGCAACCGGCTATGATCATAATGCAGATGAACAGCAGCAAAATCGCTGATTGTACTTCGATCATAATAATCCAGTGTAAGAAACATTGAAGCGGCATTGCTGCCTTTCACCCATAAAGGGTTTGTGTGAAAATGCCTGTAATCGGCAAAAAACACCTCATCGGCACCCGGGAATGTCCCAATTGCAACATGGTACTGAAAGCGACCAATCAACCTCAGCTCAAACTCCTGACTCAACGATGCTTCCAGAAAGCTAAAGTTCGCATTGCTGTTCCATACATCCTCAAGACCGTGTTTGAAGCGAACCGATATGGTCGGATAATTTGAATGTGCCATCACTTTGCGGTTTCCGCGCATCCGGTAATAGTGCCTGTGCGTATAGCTAAGCCCGAAATCCAGGATGAAAGCACGATGGTCACTGAATATTTGATCATCCACATTGTTTGGAGCAGGCGTATTGGAGGTATAGCTATTGTTGAACGGATTCGAAATGTAGTAGAGGTTGTTGTTGGTCAATCGTCTGCGCTTCTCGTATCCTAAACCCGCGTAAAAAACAAGGCCATTTAAAATATCTGTTCTGTGATCTACCTGCAGGTAATCTTTCTCATAGAGCTTCATCAGGTTTTGTTTGAAGAACAATGAGGTTATCGTGTTGAAAAGTTTGGGAATGCCATACTCTTTATTAAAGTCGGAAGTTGCCCTGCCGCCTGAAATACTGACAAATGAACGCCTGAAGGGGTTATAATCGTAGCGTAGTGCAGCATCAGCGAGAAACCGTTGACGGGCAAAGGCATAGCCAAAACTACCATCAAAAGTAAAAAATCGACCATTTGGCGGACGATAACTCAGTGATATTTCTTTTGTATATGGGATCGCGTCAACCGTATTGTAATAAAATGACGAAGGGCCAAACAGTCCGTTATGGCGAAGTGTCAGATCATGCGTCAACGCGTGTCTGCTGCCGATCAATACTTGTCTCAATAAACCTGAATCACCATCTTCATCCTCCGGCCCATCACCTTCTCGAGGTTGGCTAAAACTGCGACGTTCTTCTTCTGTCAGTGGCACAGGGCGATGGATTTCCCAATATGCATCGCCACGCACCCGGGCGCTGTCATCAATAGTTGTTGCGTGCGGAAACAGCTCCAAAGAGGGTCGGGTCTGAGAGGCCCTTGCTTCCTTGCGGATCAGGCGGTTCAATCGCCTCATTTCTCTATTGCTCAAACTATTGGCATCTTTTAGAGTCTGTATTTCAAACTGTCGGGCGGTCAGCGATTCTTCCGGTGAGCGCTTTGCAATCTCCGGACGCTCTGCTTTCCGACTTAAATCAAATTCTTCAACCGATTCAAGGGTTTCCCGGGCACGGGTCCTTCGAAGATAAAAATCATGATCCAGTGCAGGGTTTAGGGTCACATCATAATCTCCTACTGAAACAACATATTGATAATCCACTTCAAGACCCATAATGCCAAATTCCACATCAAAATTTTGGCTAACCGGCATCCAGACGTCGGGAACAACTTCCTGATATACCTGGCGTATATTCATGGAAAACAGACTTTGTTCCACAGTCAGGTCTACAGAGTGTATATTCCAGGAGTTTTCCCTGATATAGATATAGCCACGATAGAGATCGGCACCGGCTCTTCCTGGTATCACTTTTATTCTATTGATATGATGGCCGTTCTCAATGAAGCTTCCGGCGAGCTCGAAACGGTATACCTGCATTGCACTGCGGCTCAATGGGGAAATAATGCCATTGATGTCACGATACAGGCTAATAGTGACAAATGCCATGGGGTTGGACTGATTGTCATTGCCGGAGCTGCGCAATGAGATCACCTCCGTACGAACCCGGTCCGGGAGTTCAAAATGTATATCGGATATGGTCTCGATGACGAAATACCTTTCTTGCTGAATGCCTTCCCTTTCCATTTGTCTTCTGAACAAAGAGGGCATACTATTAACCACTCCGGAACCTTTCAAATACACCCTGGCTGTGTATTCAGAGATCTGGTTCAGATAATACTGACTCATCCCGATCGCCTGCCGCATGATAAAATAGGCAGGATCTTCTCCTGAGGCTGTCACCACAACGGCCGGGAGCATATACTGCTGCGGTTCCAGAGTTATATCTAAGGACACATTCTCAGACCCGATAACAACCTCAATATTTTCGGTTCGGTAGCCCAGGTATTGAAACCGGAGCTGATGATTGCCTGCAGGTAAGGAAAGATGGTAAGCACCATCTTCATTAGCCGTGGTACCTTTGTGTAATTCAGGAACATAAATGGTAGCAAAGGGAATTGGATCACCTTCTGTATCTAAAATATATCCATTTATTCCCTGAGCAAGCATCTTCTGTGAATTCAGGCAGATAAACCCTATCAGAGAGATCAGAAGAAAATATTTTTTGTTCATAAAAAGCAGCAAAAAATTAATTGTATATCAAAAATCATTCCACGGTTCATTTTTGAAAGGATGCCGGATATGGTATTCGGTCAGACCTCCTTTGTCGGAGCTCCGGGCACGGCAGATACGAGGTGTGGCCGTCGCCAAAAACCCAATGTTAAGTAAGACCAGAGCCGGTGGAGTTGTTAGAAAAAGTTACCTCCATTGGGGAACATTCGCTGTTCGGGTCAAAGGCAATGCCTGCTTATCTTATTGTAAATATTTGATAATCAGTGCTTCTAAGATCAGGACTAAGGCTATAAATCCAAGAAAAAATATGATCGGCTGAAGTAGCCTGCTCTTCTCCTTTAAAATCGCGAAACAAGACCGGTTCTTTAGTGAATACAAAAATCAGCCGGTTAACTTCCGGTTCGCGGGTGGATTTTTCCAAATAATAATCCACATAGCCAAATGGAAAACTTTTTGGATCACCGGCTGCAATGCGCTGGAATTGCTCCCAGGGGTTGGGATACATGAGATAGGCCTCGTGATCATTGATATTAAAGATGTGAAGATATGCATCCAGTGCAGAATAAACATTGAATTCCAGATGCTCTCCTTCATTATAAATACCTTTAACTCCCTGTATTTCTGTTATGAATGACTGGTCGGGCCGGGTATCGTATTTGACCACCTGCGCATTTATAGTCAATTCTATTTCAAATAGTTGTGTCGTTTTGTTTTGTATACGCCGTTCATCCACGATCTCATAACTTTGAACGGCACCCTGCAATTCAGCATGGATATCAGAACTAAAAAACTGGCTGTAGTTATGATCCTGCTGACTTGTATACAAAAGTTCATAAGACTGAAGATGTTCTGTAATGCCGGCCAGTCGCAAGGCCTCCACTTTGGCTTCATTGAGGGCATCGCGCCTGGCATCCAGTTCACTCACCCGGCCGGCAATCAAACCTATACCGCGAGCGCCTTCAATCTCAATGATTTCCTGGGAGCAAACAAATGTCAGGCCAAAAGCCATAAAAAAAATGGAAAATAAGATGTTTTTCATTGGTGGTCACTTCAATATTATTTATGACTCAAAAATTTACATATCAATTATGATGAAATAAGACCATTTACTGACCCTCTCTTTCTTTAACAGCGTCAGTTTCTTCCATCGCTTCATCTAATATTTGTCGCAAGCCATCTTTGTCATAAAGGTGTTTTAGAGATGCGTCAGCTGCAAATTCTTTCTCAAGTCCGGAAAAGACATCGTCAGCAGCAACTTCAACTGCAAGATAAACGATGTACTGTCCATCTTCAAAGTCGGTTTCAGAACACACCACTTGGACATTTCTAAGGTGTCTTTGGGTTGTTTGGCGTGTCAGGTGCTCCATGGCTTCATGATATACAGCATTGTTTTCATCGCAAAATTGAGATAAATACATGGAAGTAACTGACTGTACAGATATACTGATATTTGCAGAGAGCTGTGCATTGGCTTCCAGTCGGGCAATTCGTTCAGCCAAACGGGCATTGGTGTGTGTGCCTATGCCGGAACCACGAAAAAACTGGCGATCAGAGTGATATTCCAAATCACTACAGGGCAGTTTGCCCACCGATTGAAAACTTTCCTGAGGTTGCTCCGCAAACACGGTATTGCAGAAACAGAGAAAACCCACTAACAGCATCAATACAAGCAAATTTGCCGGTTTGGATGATGTTTGCATGACAAAAACAACTGTATCCATAAAATGGTTGCTTTTTATATTGATAAATATAAGCAGATTTTCAATAAAAACTCAAAAAACTAAACCAAACAGCCACTTAATCACACTCCATATAAGAATAAACACATATAGGATCACACCCAGAACAAACGTAATCGCTGCAAAAGCGATAATAGCGATCCATTTTACCATCCAGACAAGCAGTGGCAATAAAACAGTAATTCCTGTGACATTTAACAATCCCAGAAACACAAGAAAAACAAACGATGCCAGAATTGTCAATAAAAGACCGGTAAGGGTTCTTAAAATTGCCAGGGGGATAACTTTTTTGGCCTCAGAAAGATAATTTTCAGACAGCTTATACGCGAGCAGGGACAGGAACATATAGGCTCCGGTCATTGTCCAGGCGTGGTATTTATACAACCAGAAACCTTCCCTGTTGATAAATCCTGCATATTTAAACACATAATTTACTTCGCTGAAATATGCGTAGGCAAGAAAACCACCAAAGAACAGCGCCAATAAAAACCCAATGAGGCTGCCAAGTTTGTAACTCTGGTTGATTTTCCTGCGCACTTTTGATCGGGCATCTTCCAGCTGTTCCCTGAGTTCAAATATGTCGATCCGGTCGGATTTTGACAACTGTCTCAATGCATTAAAATACCGGTAGAAGCGGGCGGCCTTTACTCCTTTCTCCAGGTAATTGAAAGCCACCTCGTAAATCGGGCTCAGGCCGGGAATGATTTCATAATCGCTTCCGGTGAAGGCCATTGTATATTGCTTTCCTTCAAAAGAATAATTCAGTTCCCATGTATCGATACGATCAATCTCCAGTTGCTGAAAGAGCATGACCTGGTTATCGTGTATATCATCCTGCGACTGTTGGAGGAAATTATCAATAAAACTGTTCAGATGATTGCCTTCCGGGAGATGTCCCTGGGCTATCTGGTCTTCACAAATCGTGTGTATCGTTTCCCGTTCAAAATCGTCCGTATAGGCAAGGAACTCAGGCAGGTTGTCATAAATGGTTTCATGAACAATACAATTCTTTTTCTCAGAAAACTGAAGTGTGCGTTCTATATAGTAATAATGCATCAGATACTTTGCGCCCCTGCATACCGGGCAAGTAATTTGTCCGGCACCTCTGCATTTTGGACAAACCACTTTACCGGTACCTGCGCAATTGCTGCATTTAACGCTTCCTCTCCCACTGCAATTTCCGCAGGTTTCGTTAACTGTAACAGAGCCGGTTTCTGTCCGGTTCATTCCTGTATTACCTATCTTGTTACCAGCTGAATCATAGCTTGGAGGAACCCAAACTGTTTTTGTTACAGTCTTTGATTTGGGTATTGTTCCACGACCACTGCATGGAGAACACCTTTTCCTTCCCCCTCCCGAGCACTCCGGACACGTTACCTGGCGCTGACCGCTGCATTTCGGACAGGTAATTTTTCCTGAAGCACCGCATTTAAAGCAACCCTGAACATATTGGGAGCCATTAACAATATATTTGCGCGTATCATTCTTGAAGGAATCAACTTCAGGAAGATCGATATTCCAGTAGTTAAAGTCATCCAGACTAAAAAATACCCTATCCGGCACCGGCTCATCCTTATAAGGCTGATAGTCTTCACCCTTTATCCGGCTTTCATATTGGCTCAACAGACGAATCGGATAGGAAGGCTTATACCATACAGAGTTGATCTCAATCTTATCACCAAGATCACGGTATGGGTGATGCGGCAAGGAATTTGCCCATACATTGATCTTTTGGCGCAAAAGGGCCTTCAGTTCCTTATTCTGGCTTACATCCCGGTCATAAATATATGGGTCGCTCATAATAAAAATCTTAGAATGAAAATAATGTTACGTTAGTTTCGGTTCATCATCCGGTACGTCATCCGGTTCGTCATCCGGTTCGTCATCCGGTTCGTCATCCGGTTCGTCATCCGGTTCGTCATCCGGTTCATCATCCGGTTCGTCATCCGGTTCATCATCATCCTTATCACCGGCTTTTATATTGGGGTCATTTTCAGGTTTATGGACCTTATTCATGAATGGAGGGACAAGAAATGTAAAAATGGCATAGGGAAAACCAATTACGATAATGATTACCAATGTAACCGGTGCGAATAGTGAAGCAGCTTTCTGCGGCTCTTGTGATGCATCAATAAAGAATTGCTCTATGCGGCGCCAGTTCATGGCAAAAAAACCGGTACTCAGGCTATCGGTTTCGGTAATGCTATCCACTTGCTGCTGCAGTTCCATGTAGGCCTGCCGCACACTTTCCCTGCTCAATCCGCGGAAGGCCTTCAACAGGGGTGAAGTGTCGAGGGAATCAAAAGGCAATGCTTCCTGAACAGACAAAGCGCGGGTTTGCGGTTTGGGTTTATCCTGTACATCATCTGCTGCAAGCGGAAGAAAAAGGATCATCAGGAAAATGGATAGAATGATATTTTTCATAATATTACATATAATAATTTTGTTTTTAATTGGAATGAAACTGATATTCAAATACCTAAAGCACTTGTTCAGACAGTCGTTCCAGGGCCTGATTTCCGGCACTTTCGAAGTCAAGTCCTGTATTTTGTTAATTATGATTGTAAAAATATCTGAATGAAAAGCGTTTTGTGATACTTATATAACCACATAGCCAACAAAAGCATTCTTTCATCAAAACTATATAAAAAGGATTAATAAAACAACAGATGATATGCATTTATTCACCAAAAAAATGTTTACCGGTTAAAGTACATTCCGAAAATGTTTTCTTATATTTATATGGTGAATCGTTCCGACACACGGTTTATAAATATGAATTGCTGAATTTCGGTTTTTGCACACCAGTATCAATCATTTAAAACATCTTTATGTATAACAAAGTGATCCAAAACATCAAGCCTTTGGAATTTATGTGGCCCGTATTAAATCCTTTCATTTTTTGTGTCCACCATCTGGATGAATACCCTGAGGGCAATAAAGAAATGGGACCGGCTGCATCGCTGGCCGGTCGTTATCTTGGACAAGATTTCACAATAAAGGATGGCTGGCGCATGTATCATGGGGAGCGCGTTCCTGGTTTCCCGGCGCATCCACATCGCGGTTTTGAAACGGTAACCATCGTGCTGGATGGTTTTGTGGATCATTCCGACAGTCATGGTGCAGCAGGACGATACGGCATGGGTGATGTGCAGTGGATGACTGCCGGTTCCGGGTTACAACATTGTGAAATGTTTCCACTGCGCAATAGAGATAGAGGCAACCGCCTGGAGTTATTTCAAATATGGTTAAACCTGCCTAAGAAAGACAAGTTCACAGAGCCGCACTTCAAAATGCTCTGGGCTGAGCAGATCCCGGAAAGGTCTGTTTCGGATCAGAATGGGAACAAAACAACAGTGAAGGTTTTTGCCGGACGGTATGATGGTTCAGTCGCTCCTGATCCTGCACCTGCATCGTGGGCTGCAGATCCGGAGCATGGTATACAGATATGGACAATCCATATTCCGGAAGGGGGTCAGTGGGAGCTGCCACCGGATGATCCGGAGGTGTTGCGCATGCTTTATTATTATAAAGGCGGAGCGATGCATATTTCCGGTATGGAAGTAAATCCGGGAAAGGCCATTGAGTTACTTGCTGATCAGCCTGTGATCCTGGAAGCAACGGAAAAAGATGCTTTCCTCATATTTATGCAGGGCCTGCCGATTAATGAGCCGGTCGTACAGCACGGTCCTTTTGTGATGAACACATCGGAAGAGATCCATCAAGCAATTTCTGATTACCGTACAACACAGTTTGGCGGCTGGCCCTGGGACCGGCACGATAACGTACATCCGCGCCAGCAAGGGCGTTTTGCCAAATATTCGGATGGACGAATGGAAACGCCCGAGCGTTAGGAAGCTGTGAAGAAGACGGGACTTGAGGGAACTGAAATCAACAATTCAACAATTCAACAAATCAACAAATCAACATTTTACCTGCCATTTTATAAATATTTAAGAAAAACAGTACCAATTTATTTGTACAGAAGGAATAAACATTATATATTTGCGTATTGAAGTACTTTTTTTCTTATTTAAAACAATTTTAAACAACAGGAATTATGAGCAACATGTTTTGTTTTCAATGCCAGGAAGCCGCAAAAGGCATAGGATGTAAAGTAAAAGGCGTTTGCGGAAAGGAGCCTGAGGTAGCAGGCATTCAGGATGTAATGATGTACTTTTTAAAAGGCATGTCGTTGTATACCAACATGGCCCGTGAGCGTGACATTGCCACTCCCGAAGCCGACAGGTTCATCCAGGAGGGGCTGTTTATGACCATCACCAATGCAAACTTCGACAAACAAAGGTTTATTGACAAAATTCGAGACGGATTTAAGCTGCGAATCGCGCTGGAGAATGAGATGGAAAAGTCAGGCATCAAAATCAACAAAGAGGAACTGCCTGAGGCAGCCAAATGGAATGCCTACACCCCCGGCGAATATGAACGTCGTGCCCGACAAGTTGGTGTTTTGCAGATGACGGAGAACGAAGACATTCGCTCGTTGCGCGAGCTGCTGACTTATGGTATCAAGGGAATTGCTGCCTATGCCGAACACGCGGGCAACCTCGATCACATCAATGATGAAGTAAACGCCTTCATGCAAAAAGGACTGGCTGCCACGCTGGATGACGGTCTCACTGCCGATGATCTGACAGCACACGTTCTGGAGTGCGGAAAATACGGAGTAGAGGTGATGGCTTTGCTCGACAAGGCAAATACCAGCAAGTATGGCAATCCGGAAATAACCAAAGTAAACATCGGCGTACGCAACAATCCGGCGATCCTGATCAGCGGTCACGACCTGCGCGACATGGAAGATCTGCTGGAACAAACCAAAGGTACCGGTGTAGATGTTTACACACACAGTGAAATGTTACCGGCACACTACTACCCTGCCTTTAAGAAATTTGACCATTTCGTAGGCAATTACGGTAACGCCTGGTGGAAACAACGCGAAGAGTTTGAAAAATTCAACGGACCGATCTTGTTTACAACCAACTGTATCGTACCCCCATTGAAGAGTGCAACCTATGCCGACCGCATTTACACCACAGGTTCATCCGGACTTACAGGTGCACAACATATTCCAAATCGCAACGGCGACGGCCGCAAGGATTTTTCTATTGTGATTGACCACGCGAAACAATGTGAACCGCCCATAGAGATTGAAAGTGGCGAGATCATCGGTGGCTTTGCACACAACCAGGTGATCCAGCTGGCCGATAAAGTGGTGGATGCCGTAAAATCAGGGGCCATCCGCAAGTTTTTCGTGATGGCCGGCTGTGACGGACGAATGAAAAGCCGTGACTACTACACCGAATTCGCCAATGCCTTACCAAAAGACACGGTTATTCTGACCGCAGGCTGCGCAAAATACCGGTACAACAAGCTTCCCCTGGGCGACATTGGGGGCATACCAAGAGTATTGGACGCCGGACAGTGCAACGACAGCTACTCACTGGCGGTAATTGCCCTGAAGCTGAAGGAGGTGTTCGAACTGAATGACATCAACGAGCTGCCCATCGCATACAACATCGCGTGGTATGAGCAAAAGGCGGTGATCGTGCTGCTCGCGCTGCTATACCTTGGCGTGAAAAACATCCACCTCGGTCCCACCCTGCCCGCGTTCCTTTCGCCCAATGTAGCTAACGTACTGGTCGAAAACTTTGGCATCAAAGGCATCAACACCGTGGATGAGGACATGAAGGCGTTAATGAACTAAGGTTAAGAAGCTCGAAGCTGGAAGCTGGAAGCTCGAAGCTGGAAGCTGGAAGCTCGAAGCTGGAAGCTCGAAGCTCGAAGCTGGAAGGAAGAAATTTAAGCGCAGGTTATTGGATGATTATCTTGATTGTTTCGTGTTGGCTTTCGCCAGATGAGTGCACGAAATAGACCCCGGCGGGCAGGTTCAGTTCAAACTGATGCTGTCCGGCGGGGACATCGAACTGATGCAGCCGTCGGCCACTGATCTCGTAGAGGTGCAGTACAATCTCTCCTACCGGATTATCGACGTGCAGGATGTTGTTGTGCTGCCATATCTGAACATCGGCATTTTCATTGTCGGGCAGTCCGGTGGTATCGTCATCCTGATTGTCAAAATGAAGCAACAGTCGCCCCGGCTCGTCACCTGCCTGAGCCTGGAATTTGTATACAGGCTGTGTATGCAGGTCGTGGAAAACGCCTGTTTCTGTGTCTTCCAGCAGCAGCGTATTGTATGCGAATGCACCGCTCACCTCCAGAAGCGATAAGCTGTATTGCCCATCTTCGGGGATGCGCATACCCAAAACAATTGGCATCTCCTTGTTGATGTAGGGGATGCTGTTGATGGCAACCATGACGCCATCATGTGTAAGGCTATACAACTGCGGCACAGCGCCATTAAAGCTAAACAGCTTCAGGGCATCGAGCGGATCGCGCTGGTGGGAGGCATTTTCGCGGACAAGCAGCACGGTATTGTCGTAATAGGACGCCGGTCCGGACAGTCTAAGCTGCATCTTAGTGTCCGGTGCCGTGTCTTCTTTCATAAAGCTGCCACCATGAGCACGCAGATCGTTGGAGAAGGTAAAGGTCACATCATCTTCCTTTGCTATGACGAAAAACCCCTGGTTGGCCGGTATCCAGGCCTCCGGCTCGCTACCGTTGATGGTAGCGTATCCCGCTCCTCCGCTCTTGTTCCTGTCATAGATGTAGGCATACACGTCCTCAAAATGGTTGGTATGTTGTGAAACCTTATTCCAGTCTATGGCTGAGGGAAAAGGGTTACCCAATAAATTCCAGCCATCGCCCTTTTTTGACAGGGTAAAAGAAACAGTACCGGTGTTTAGCGGACCTTCAAAGTGTTTGGTTTCTGATTGTTCGTAGGCAACCAGGTATCCCTTTCCGGGGATGAAGTGGGTGATATTGTTGCCTTCCACTTTTTGATTGAGCCACATGGGTGGGTATTCCCTGTAGGCATAGAAGTCGTAACTGCCGGCTGTTCCCGAGGGTGTCCACTTGCCGCTGATCTCCTGGTTTTCGACCGGTGCTGACAGAAAGTGCCAGTCGGTGGCGCTGCTTCCTTCGCCCCATCCGCCGGCAGCTTCGATATAGCGCTCCATGGTGAACTCCCCGTGGATGGTCAGGTT
>SKSI01000006.1 GCA_007123065.1 Bacteroidales bacterium | reverse complement strand
TTGAGGAGTTTAGAAGTTGAGAAGTTGAGAAGTTGAGAAGTTTAGAAGTTGAGAAGTTGAGAAGTTGAGAAGTTGAGAAGTTGAGGAGATTAGAAGTTGAGAAGTTGAGAAGTTGAGAAGTTGAGAAGTTGAGGGGTTGAGGAGTTGTGGAGTTTAGATAATTGAATATATTACAAAAGCTTTATGGTTAAAAGATTGGCATTTAGATTGGGTGTGGTTTTTCTGACATTTTTTGCGATCTCCTGCACAGGAGGAGGCCGGAAACCGTTTTATGAAGCGGACATTTCCGGGATAGAAGCTAAGGAGATTGTGATCAACCGCTATGAGCAGGTCTTGTTTGAAGCCAACCCGTTTGTCCTTTATGAAACACTTTCACCTTACCGGGATGTTTTTGATCTTTTTCTTGAACATTCGCTGGAAGATGATGCGGCCATTCAGGCATTATTTGATTTCGTAACTGATCCGGATATTGCTGCTTTATATATGGATAGTCAGGATGTTTGGGGTGACATGGAGCCGCTCAGGGATGACCTTGTTCAGGCTTTTCGCTTTTACCGCTACCATTTTCCGAATGAAGATATCCCAACCTTATACACTTACATTTCGGGAGTTGATTACCTGATGCCTGTAAAGTTTATTGATGACCGGATGGTGATCGCTTTGGATACATACCTGGGGGAGGATTATGAACAATATGATAAATTGGGTATTCCGAGATACATATCAAGATGGATGCGACCTGAAAGTGTGATTACAGATATGATGCGCACGCTTGCTGACCTTCACCTGCAGGAACTGGCCGGCACTCCGGAAACATTGCTTGATTATATGATTTATGAAGGAAAAAGGCAATTTTTCATTGACTGTATGTTGCCACGAATGCACGACACCTTGAAAATATCTTACACTGACAAGCAGATGAATTGGATGGAAAGCTATCAAGCTTACGCGTTCACTTACAAGATCGACAATGAACTGTTATATTCCACCGATCGGCGGATGATCCGGCAATTTATCAATCAGGCCCCTTTCACCACACCTTTTTCGAACCAATCAGCACCACAAACCGGCGTCTGGCTTGGATGGCAGATTATCAGAGAGTATATGGGGAGAAATCCTGATATTACGCTTCAGGAACTGCTTCGGGAAACAGATCATCAGAAAATATTATCAGGTGCACGGTTCAGGCCGCGCTAACAAAAGAAGCCCGAAAAAAGATGCTGAGCGGCGGATGCTTAGTGTATGGATTATCCTGCCGGGGTTCAGATATTGAAATTGCTGTTGCAATCTGAGATCAGATTAAGGATATCGTCCCGCCCTTCGCCTGTCGCTGAACTCGACACATAGATTGGCGGCAAAGGTTCCCACTGAAGCGCAAGCTTTTTCTCATACTTTGCAAGTTGTAGCTGCACTTTTGCCCTGGATAACTTATCAGCTTTAGTAAACACGATAGCAAAAGGAAGCCCTTTCATTCCCATCCATGAAAGAAACTCCAGATCATTTTTCAGTGCCTCGTGCCGGATATCAATCAAAACGAATGCGCAAAGCAGGTTTTCGCGATGGTGTAAATAATTTTTGATGGTCTGCTCCCACTTTTCACGGATACTTTTAGAAATCTTTGCGAAACCATAACCGGGCAGGTCACACAAATACCATGTATCGTTAACCAGAAAATGATTGAGCAGTCTTGTTTTTCC
Source organism: Bacteroidales bacterium (assembly GCA_007123065.1). Lineage (GTDB taxonomy): Bacteria > Bacteroidota > Bacteroidia > Bacteroidales > UBA7960 > PUPG01. The sequence continues at coordinate 9,638 of SKSI01000006.1, read as the reverse complement.
AGGTGTACCAGAGGTCTTGGCAAGATTCTTACGTGCTATCAGCATATTAATCAGGGAGGACTTCCCAACATTGGATCGGCCGAGAAATGCATATTCCGGGAAGACCTGTTCGGGGCAGTCCTTAACTGAAGTTGAACTCTTGACAAACTCCGCTGAAGTGATTTTCATAAAACAGGATTGAAATTATCTTTTTTCTTTATCCCTCTTGTGGGTAGCCACGTGTCGACGGGTCTTAGCAGGATAAATGTCTTTGATCGTAACCATAATACCGGTCTCCTCAACACCTCCAAACCCTTCATTAAAGGCGGTGCCAAATGTTTTCATTGTAGGGCTCAAACCCATGTACGAGTTGAACAGTGGGGGGATATTTTCTTTTCTGCTTCTTACTGCATTGGAAAGCAGGCGATAATTTTCTTCAAAAGAACCGGCGACAAATACTTTTTCCAGTTCTGCTTCGGGCGTATGAACAGGAAGCGGATCATAAGGGCGGATCAGCTCATCCGGATCAGAAAAAAATCTTTTCATAAAATACAGGATGAGATCCCGGGCAAAGGGATCAAAATGTTGGTACATCGTTACCTTACCGACAAAATATTGAAGTTTGGGATGTTCAACAACCAATCCACCCAGGCCATCCCACAAATTATCCAGGGAATAGATACTCTTTCTGTTTTCCCGTGATGGTTGGTAGGCAGGCTGCACGAAAGAACGCCCAAGTTCTATGGTATAAGGCAGGTAGTCGCTGATAAACTTTTGAGAGAAACGAAACAATTCGGCAGTTGCCACCCGGGGTGCTCCATCTTCTTTTTTTGCGACCTCCCAGCAGCAAATGTAACGATAGCCGCCAACAATCTCTTCCGCATCAGGATCCCAAACAATCAATTGCTTGTAAGGAATATCCGCGGTATCGAACGAATCGATATCTGCCGGCTTCCCTGTACCACCGCCCGATTGTCGAAAAGAAACCTCCCGCAAACGCCCAATCTCTTTGAGGGTGTTTGGTGCATTATGTGCATCAACAATATATATTTCATTTCTCGCATTGTTGGTGGCACGAAAAAATCTGTCTTTGTTAAGCTCTTCCTTGATCACCTCTCTGTTGACAGGTGGTATGATCGGTTCATCCTTATGCTTCATTTCCTTCTCCATTCATAGTTCAATTTTGCATCGTGTCATGTTGACCTCAGGACTAAAAAGCATCTGCGCCTTCTGGTAAATCATAAACATGCTGCTTCATTTTTTGAGCCCACTGGCTATGGGTATACTCTTTGGTAAAGGTTGTATACGGTACAGCCTTACCAAAAATGATTCGCAACTTCTTGTTTTGCTGACGAAACATTTCATCCGGCAAATACAACATCTCAAGATTAACTTTTATCCTCAGACGCTTGCGCCAATTGGCTAAATTATAGAAAAAATTTGAATTGCGCCCTTCTATGTATACAGGTACAATGTCTCTTTTGTGCTGTATGGCTTTTGTAATGAAGGTTTTCTTCCACTCAAGATCTCTGATAACTCCATTTTTGCGTCGCGAAACAAGTCCTGCTGGAAAAATCATGATCAGGATATCAGATGCAAAATGGGCTTCAAGTGTGCGAACCATCTCCATGTTGGTTCGTCCGTGTTTGTTGACACCGATAAAAAGATCTTTAAGTGAATGCAACTCCATCAATATATCGTTCGATATGAACTTAAGGTCCGGCCTTTTCTTGCCAATGACATGCATAAGTGCCATGCCGTCAAGTCCCCCGAGCGGATGATTGGAAGCAACAATGTAACGGCCGGTAGCTGGAATGTTTTCAGGATTGATCACTTCAATATCCAACCCAAACCGATCAATCAAAGCCGCCTCTACAAAATCCAATCCGGTTAACCCTTTCATCTCAAGCAATGCCTCATTCATCTCATCCTGATGCACAATCCTTTCCACATAACGGATCAATGCACGGGGAATAAATCTATAAGCTTTGCCTGCTTTCGATCGAACAACCCGATCCACATCAATCAGCTGTACTCCATTGTCATTCATACTCATACACTGCTCCTATATCATTATAATTCTCAAAAATAACAAAAACAACAAAACAAGACATCATTTTTTTACTTCAACCACCCAAAAAAAGCCCGGCACTGCTACCCGCTATCATGCAATAATCAAAAAAACCACAACAACCAATCTTGTAAATCACAGCTATTAAAACTACTCTTAAATCCTGTTTATCAGTTTTTTAAAACACATATACCAAACAATACACATTGTTAATAAGTGAAAAAGTTATCAACAATGTGGGAAATTGTGGGAATTTGTGGTAATTTTATTACTATATTTACACTTCCAAAACCAATTCGTGGAGCGATGAGACACTTACTTGGCGAATATGAATGCAAAATAGATGCCAAAGGCCGTTTTATGTTGCCCGCTGCTTTGAAAAAACAACTCAGCCCGGGCGATCAGGAGCGCTTTGTGGTCAATCGCGGATTTGAGCGCAACCTCACCCTCTATCCTGAAAGTGAATGGCAACAGATATCAAAGGAGGTGAATGCTCTGAATCTTTACAACAAAAAGAACCGTGAGTTTGTACGTTATTTTTTTCGTGGCGCAAGTGAATTACGGCTTGATGCGGCAGGCAGGCTTTTAATGCCAAAGTCTCTTATTGATTACAGTGGTATTGGAAAAGAGATCGTTCTTTTTGCTTATGGAAACCGCATTGAAATCTGGGCCCGGGAAGCTTATGCTTCGATGCTCGACAATGAGCCGGATGACTTTTCATCTTTGGCAGAAGAGGTAATGGGCAAAGCGATGCAATCGTCAGGAGGTGAAGATGTATCATAAAGCTGTTATGCTGGATGCTGCCATTAACGGCCTTTCGGTAAAACCTGCCGGAACCTATGTTGATGCCACATTTGGCGGGGGTGGTCATTCTCGCGCGATTCTTGATAAGCTGGATGACGGCAGGCTGATCGCATTTGACCAGGATGAAGATGCCATCAGGAATTTACCTGACGATCCGAGGTTGGTTTTTCTGAATCACAACTTCCGGTTCCTGAAAAACTTCCTGAAGTGGCATGAATCGATTCCTGTGGACGGAATTCTGGCAGACCTCGGGATATCTTCCCACCAGATAGATAAATCGGAAAGAGGTTTTTCAACCCGCTTTGACGGCCCCCTTGATATGCGAATGAACCGCAAATCTGACAAAAGTGCTGCCAATGTGGTAAACAATTACACCACCGATGAACTGGCCAACGTCCTGTACCTGTATGGCGAATTGAAAAATGCCAAAAAGATTGCCAATGCCATCGAAAAAAGGAGGTCGGCTCAGGCCATTGAAACGACCGGACAGCTTGTGGAGCTGTTGACCCCCCTCGCAGCAAGAGGCAGGGAAATGAAGTTTATGGCACAGGTATTTCAGGCGTTGCGTATTGAGGTCAATGGAGAACTTGATGCTCTGAAGGCTCTTTTGGAGCAAAGTGTAGAGGTATTAAAGCCCGGTGGTCGTCTGGTGATCATATCTTACCATTCTTTGGAAGACAGGCTGGTAAAAAACTTTCTGCGCTCAGGAAATTTTGAAGGAAAAATCGAGAAGGATTTTTTCGGAAACGTTTCAGGTCCATTTAAGCTGGTTTCCAAGCTGCAGAAAGCATCTGATGAAGAGATCAAACAAAACAAAAGGGCTAGAAGTGCCAGGTTACGAATTGCAGAAAAAAACCAATAAAGATATGCCTGCAAACGAATTCAAAAAAAGCAACAAAAAGACCAAAGATCCTGCGAAGGGATCAGCCGGTCGTTTCTTTTCTGAAATGCTTGACGGCAGTTTGCTAACTCGTAAAACGACCCAGGACCTCTTCCCGTTTATCATTTACCTGTCATGCCTGGCACTTTTTTTAATATTCAACACTTATTATGCAGAGCGAAAAGCAAGAGAAGCAGATCAACTTCGGAGGGAAATGACAGAACTCAGGATCAACTACATCCATACAAAATCAGAATACATGTATCTGACCAACAGGTCAGAGCTTGCAAACCGGCTAAGCAGTCGCAATTTTATTGAGCCTGTTGAGCCTCCCGGACTGATTGTCAACAAAAAAGAGGAACCAAATCTGCTTCGCCGGCTATTCCGGTAAATCAAATTCATAAAACCAAAAACAACCGAAGAACATCAAGGTGGATAACAAGAATGACATACTGCAACGCATGCGCCTGATTTATTTCCTGATGGCGCTATTTGCCCTTATGATTATTGGGAAAGTGTTGTATATTCAGCTCGTTCAGGGTGATCTCTGGAGAGAGCGAGCACGAACTGCCACCATGCGTTATGTAAATATTGATGCAGTGCGTGGCGACATTTATGCCGATGACGGACGCCTGCTTGCTACAAGTATCCCTATTTATGAGGTTCGCATGGATCTGAGCCGCGATGTGGTTTCGGATGAGCTTTTTCACTCTGGCATTGACTCGCTCGCTTTCAACCTTGCATATCTGTTTGGTGACAGGAGTGCAGCACAATACAGGTCCTCATTGATGCGTGCCCGGCAAAACCAGGAGCGCTATTACCTCGTGAAACGCAATGTCTCCTACAATGAATTAAGAACCCTTCGTCAATTCCCCATTTTTCGTATGGGACGCTTCCGGGGCGGATTAATCATTGTGGAGCATACACGCAGGGAGATGCCATACAGAACACTGGCAGCACGCACAATCGGTTACGAGCGCGAGGGGGTATATGTCGGACTCGAAGGGGCCTACAGACATTATCTTGAAGGTATTGAAGGCAAACGGCTGATGCAACGTATCGGCGGCGGTTCCTGGATGCCTGTCAACGACCAGCACGAAATAAAGCCGCAAAACGGGATGGACCTGATCACTACAATAAACGTTCAGATCCAGGATATCACCGAGAAGGCCCTGATAAGGCAGCTCAGGAGGTATAATGCTGATTATGGAACAGCAGTTGTAATGGAAGTTTCCACAGGCAAAATAAAAGCAATTTCCAATCTCATGCGCAGCGGTGATGGGATGAATTATGAGGAGTCTTATAATTTTGCTGTCGGGCAGAGCACGGAACCAGGCTCTACGTTTAAGTTACCGGTTTTGATGGTTGCCATTGAAGATGGATATGTGCATCCCGAAGATTCTGTTGATACCGGAGAAGGCAGGACCAGATACTATGACCGCATCATGCGTGACGTTAATGAAGAAGGTCATGGAAAAGTGACAGTTCAGGAGGCATTTGCCTTATCCTCCAATGTAGGGGTGTCTCGAATCATATATGAGGCATACAAGGAGAAACCTCAACGTTTTGTGGACGGCCTTAAGCGGATGCGGCTGCATGAGACGCTGGGCAGTGAAATCAGTGGAGAAGGATCACCATTTATCAGAGATGTGAATAGTTCAGGCTGGTCGGGAACATCCCTTCCCTGGATGGCCATCGGTTATGAAGTTTCTCTGACTCCCTTGCAGTTGTTAAGCTTTTACAACGCCGTGGCCAATGGGGGCCGTATGATGAAGCCCATGTTTGTTACAGAAGTCAGGCAATCTGGCCGTTTGATGGAACAGTTTAGTCCAACAGTTCTGGATAGATCCATCGCCTCATCACGCACCATAGCACATGCACAAGAACTGCTTCTTGATGCCGTTGAACATGGCACGGCCCGAAACATTCAAACCGATGCCTATCCTATTGCCGGTAAAACCGGAACGGCCCAGGTGGCACAAACGCGATACGGCTATCGAACGGCACGTGGTGTCAGCTACCAGGCCTCTTTTGCAGGTTACTTCCCCGCTGACGACCCATTATACAGCTGCATCGTGATCATACACAACCCCAGGGGTTTTATTTTTCATGGCAGTACCGTTGCAGCGCCTGTCTTCAGGGAAATTGCAGATAAGATACACGCAAACCGGATGTTCATCCCTGAAGCCAAACATCAGGAAAACATCATGGCAAATTTGCCCCCATTCAGAAGTGCCCATATCGCTGATCTGGAGAATATTTATACAGTCTTTAACGCGCACATACCCGAAAAACCGGCCGGACTGTATGTAGCAACCAGGCTGAACGCGGATACCGTTTATTTTAGTGAGCGGGAATTCATTGAAAACCTTGTCCCAAATGTCGTGGGTATGGGAATAAGTGATGCAATTTATGTTATGGAAAATGCCGGATTGAGGGTGCGCTTTACCGGCAGGGGAATTGTACGAACGCAAAACATCAGGCCAGGTACGCGCATCAGGGAAGGCAGTGTTGTTTATCTTGAATTATCATAAAAAAATATGTTACTAAAAGACATTATACATCATATTCCAATCACGGAAACTGTCGGAAACCCCGGGGTGGATATCACAGGCATAACAGCTGACTCAAGGGAGGTAACACCCGGAGCATTGTTTGTAGCCATCAAGGGATTGAACACCGATGGTCACAAGCATATCCCCCAGGCTGTCGGACTTGGTGCCAAAGCCATCGTATGCACAAAGTTGCCGGATGTTTGTGCTGATGGTGTTGTTTATATTAAAACAAAAGATTCAGCCAAAGATCTGGGTATGATTGCTGCCAACTATTACAATCATCCATCCAAAAAGCTCCGGCTAATAGGCATTACAGGCACCAATGGTAAAACGACCGTTGCCAGTATGTTGTATGATGTTTTTACAACACTTGGACACCGGTGCGGATTGATCGCAACTACAGGAAACAGGATAGCAGGTGATGAGCAGCCATCAAAACATACGACCCCTGATGCGTTGAGTTTGAATAAGATCTTATATGAAATGGTGGGAACCGGGTGTACCTATGCTTTCATGGAAGTGAGCTCTCACGCGCTGGTACAGCATCGAACTGAAGCCATTCACTATTGCGGTGCCGTGTTTACAAACCTTTCGCACGATCATCTTGATTACCATAAAAGTTTCAGAGAATACCTGAAAGCGAAACAGCTGCTTTTTAAGGCATTGGATAAAGAAGCCTTTGCCCTGACAAACCTCGACGACAAAAATGGCATGATTGCCATACAAAATTCAAAGGCCAGAAAAGTCACATTCAGCTTAAGGGCAATGGCAGCATTTAAAGCAAAAGTGCTTGAAAACAGCTTTCATGGATTGCATCTGAACATTGACGGAATGGATTTGCAGAGCAAATTGACAGGCACATTCAATGCCTATAACATTCTTGCAGTATATGGTGTAGGACGGTTGCTCGGTAAAAGCAAAGACGAACTGTTAACGGCAATTAGCGACTGTAAGCCTCCGGAGGGTCGTTTTGACTTTTTTGTTTCACCCAAAAACGTGACCGGTATTGTAGATTATGCTCACACACCGGACGCCTTAGAAAATGTATTGCAGACTACTAGAAAAATCAGGCAAAGCGGACAGCAAATCATCACTGTAATCGGATGCGGCGGCGACAGAGATAAAAGCAAAAGAGGGCCAATGGCTGTTATCGCAGCAAAACACAGTGACAGGGTATTCTTTACCAGTGACAATCCAAGAAATGAAAACCCGGAGGCTATTATTGAAGACATGATACAGGGCCTTGAGTTGGTCCCGGGCCTGCAGGAAAAATACATAGCTGTTACAAACCGGAAAGAAGCCATAAAAGTGGCCTGCATCACCGCCGGCGGGGGCGATATCATTCTCGTTGCCGGCAAGGGACATGAAAAATACCAGGAGATTGGGGGAGAAAAGTTTCCTTTTGACGACAAAGCTCTTTTAAAGGAATTTTTAAACAGATAATTATGCTATACAGCTTGTTCGAATTTCTGGATCAAAACTTTAACCTTCCCGGGACGGGAGTATTCCAGTATATCTCTTTCAGAGCGGGTATGGCTTTGATCGCCTCCCTGTTTATCTCGATGATCTCCGGAAGATGGATTATAGGGATGCTACAGAAAATGCAAGTTGGTGAAACCGTAAGAGACCTTGGCCTTGAAGGACAAATCGGCAAGCAAGGCACACCCACCATGGGCGGCATTATAATTATTTCTGCCATTTTAATACCAACCCTGTTGTTTGCGAACCTGAATAATATATACATCGTCCTGATGCTGACATCCACGATCTGGCTGGGAATAATTGGTTTCACCGATGATTACATCAAGGTATTCAGAAAGGATAAGAAGGGACTGCATGGGAAATTCAAAATACTGGGCCAGATCTTCCTTGGGATCATCGTGGGAGCAACATTATTTTTCCATGATGGTGCGGTGATCCGGGAAAGAACAGAAACTCCCCTGGAATTTATAAGCACCACGGAGATTCTTGAAATGGAAGGTGTCGCAAAAAGCGATTCGCCCTTCCCGATGGAGTCGGTTAAGTCAACAAAAACGACGATACCGTTCTTCAAAGACAATGAGTTTGAATACTCCATTCTGCTCAGATGGATGGGTGAAGGTTATCAGCGATGGGCATTCCTCATATTTATCCCCATTGTGATCCTGATCATCACAGCCGTTTCGAACGGCGCCAACATAACGGATGGACTCGACGGGCTTGCCACCGGTACATCCGCAATCATCGGCGTAACACTTGGCATCCTGGCCTATGTTTCCGGCAATATGGTGTTCGCTGATTATTTGAACATCATGTACATCCCCCACACAGGGGAACTTGTAATCTTCATCGCTGCATTTGTAGGCGCATGTATTGGCTTCCTATGGTACAACTCCTTTCCCGCCCAGGTCTTTATGGGCGATACGGGAAGCCTGACACTGGGAGGCATCATTGCCGTCTTTGCGATTGTCATCAGAAAAGAGCTGATGATACCAATCTTGTGCGGAATCTTTTTTATTGAAAGCTTGTCGGTTATTATTCAGGTAAGCTGGTTCAAATTTACAAAAAGGCGATATGGCGTCGGAAAGCGTGTCTTCAAAATGGCACCCCTTCATCATCATTATCAAATAAAGGGATTGCACGAGGCAAAGATCGTACAAAGGTTCTTCATTGTTGGAATCATATTAGCAGTTCTGGCAGTCATCACATTAAAAGTCAGATAACAGTATAATCAAAAAAATAAAAAAAGCTCAACAATCAATAAACATATATATGAACACCCTTGAGAAGGTTTTGAAAAACAAAGAAAGCATCTACAGCAGCATGGTGGAGACCATTGCATCCAGGCTGTATGATGTCAGGAAGGAAGGCATAAAAGACAGTCTGAGCGGCTTCCGGAACACAGCACACAGACTGGAGGAGGTAGCAAACGTCAGAGGCATAAGCTTTATCAATGACAGCAAAGCAACAAACGTCAATGCTACCTGGTATGCTCTTGAAAGCATGCACCGTCCGGTTATCTGGATTGCAGGAGGACAAGATCCTCAAAATGACTACAATGTTCTTGCCGGCCTCGTTCATCAAAAGGTTAGGGCATTGGTATGCCTTGGCACTGAAAACAGCAACATCATCGGCTACTTTAAAGACAAGACTGATCTGGTTTTAGAAACAACCGACATGATGAATGCCGTGCAGGCTGCTTACAACCTGGGCCATCCGGGTGATGTCGTATTGTTGTCGCCGGCCTGTCCGAGCTTTGACCTGTTTGACAATTATGCAGAAAGAGGAAAACGATTCAGAGAAGCTATATCCGGCCTTTGAGTTACCTAAACCACAAACAGTGCACTGATCCATAAGACGTAAGCGGGCA
>SKSI01000167.1 GCA_007123065.1 Bacteroidales bacterium | reverse complement strand
TGGAAACTCAGGCAATTCATAAAGCCACAGGCAACCTTTGGTATCAAACGTACGGATTACGATCAACTAAGCCTTAACGACGGGTATGGCATTCCCGGGTTTAAAAGCCCCCAGCTGGCCGGAAACAGCAGGCTGCTTTTAACATCCCAAACACAAACATATGCTCCGTGGGATTTCATCGGGTTTCATTTTGGCCCCTACTTTACCTTTGCTTTGGGAATGCTCGGCGATAGAGAAAATGGATTTCGCAATAGCAAAGTATATTCGCAGTTCGGGGTTGGGGTTATCATCAAAAATGACAACCTGGTAATGAATGCTTTTCAGGTTTCCTTGTCCTTCTATCCCATTATGCCCGAAAGGGGCAATAATATCTTTTTATTTAACTCTTTCCAGACCACCGACTTTGGGTTTCGTGATTTTGAGATTGAAAAACCCGCAGTGGTGGTTTTTGAATAGGAAATAATGTTAGATATTATGAATATCGGAGTTTACATAGCCCTGCAACACTAAAAATATGTGAATTATGTAAGTTTTTCAAAGAAAAGTATAACAATTTCAGACGCGATACATCTTAGCTTTGTTGTATAATAACTTAAAATCAGGAAATAATGTCAAAATCAAAAGAAAGTAAAAATGAAAAGTCGGACAAAAAGGCTCCTGCCAAAAATCTGAAGGAAAAAAGAGCGGCAAAAGAAGCTAAACGCCAGGAGAAAAAAGCCATAAAACCGATTCAAAGTTTTTAAATGAAGATACTACTTATCTCACCGGCCGTTGATGCGGAAAAACGAACCAATAAATGGCTCATGATGCCGCAGCTTGCACTGTATATCCTGGAAGGATTAACGCCACCGGTTCATGAAGTACAAATTATTGAAGAAGAATCCGAATTTGTTGATACCGATCAGGACTGTGATTTGGTAGGGATCAGTTGTATGACAGCCAATGCACCACGAGCCTATGAACTTTGTGCTGCATTCAGGAAAAGAGGCAAATCAGTGGTATTGGGCGGGGTGCATCCATCCATCCTTCCCCACGAAGCCATGCAACATGCTGATTGCGTTGTTGTAGGTGAAGCAGAAGGCGTTTGGGAAACATTGCTTGATGATTTTCAGCACCATTGCCTGAAAAGAAAATACCACAACCCCGATCCCGACCTGCATAAGTATGTGCCTAAAGACTTCAGTACGGTTATCAATAAAAGTAAATTCCATATCATTCCCATCATGACCACCCGGGGTTGCCCCTACGACTGCGAGTTTTGCTGTGTTACCGATCTTTACGGCAAAAAAATCAGGCATATCCCCATCGAAAACGTGGTTCGTGATATCAAAAGTTCGGGAGCAAAAAACTTTTTGTTTCTTGATGACAATATCATTGGTCATAAGAGGTATGCAAAAGAATTGTTCAGAGCCATTAAACCTTTGAAAATTAAATGGGGCGGGCAGGCCTCAGTATCGCTGCTTGTGGAAGACAATGAACTTCTGCAGCTGGCGGCAGAAAGTGGATGCAAGTCCTTATTTGTTGGAATTGAGAGTGTATCGACAGAACAGCTGAAGACTATGCGAAAAGGGATTAAGGAGATCGCACACCTGGAAAATTCCCTGAAGAAAATTAAAAAGATGGGGATCCTGATCCACGCATCTATGGTTTTTGGCTTTGACAATGATACCAGAGAAACGTTTGAAGAGACCGTAAAGTTTTTGCAAAAAAATAAAGCAAGCACTGCTTCCTTCAACGTGCTTACGCCCTATCCCGGTACGAAAGTCTACGAAAACCTGAAAAAAGAAAACCGCCTTAGAACCACCGACTGGAAGTATTATGACCATAATACCGTAGTGTTTCAACCCCGAAACATGACACCCTATGAGCTCCAGATAGGAAAAGTTAATGCAAGAAAAAAGTTTTACAGCATCTCCTCGGTAATAAAAAGAATGCAGGGCAATCTTTACAACCCTCTTACTTACTTTTTTATGAACTATGGGCATATGAAACAGGTAAGGGTTGAAGCAAAAAGAATTGACCGGCTCAAATCAGTATTATTTGAGAATTACCAGTAATAATAAATTGCAACAGGGGCAAACAACACCATTTGGTCTTAGTATCCCGGCATCTTTCCTTTCTTAATTCCTTTGCTTATAGCCATTTTTCTTTTGCTTTCACTATCTGTCCTGAACTGGAAAGTGCTTAAGATATGAGATTTATGTAAATATTTACCCGAATCGTGTAATGCAATTCATTCTTAATTGTCTAATCTTTGTATTTCAGAAAAACACTTTTGAATTTCCTATGTATGCCATTTTCTAACCAAAATACACAATATGGAAACCTTGCAATCAAATAAAACAATAACATGGGATGAGAAAAAGAGAAGGCTCAAAGAAATTTTTCCTGCCATTACCGATAATGATTTCCATTATAATGATGGCAAAGAAATGGTAATGATAGAAATGCTGGCATATAAGCTTGGCAAAACACCTGACGAACTTCGTTATATCATTCATTCAGTATAGGAAATCCTTGATTCTGATAATAGTAAAACTAATTAATAATCGAAAAAAAACACACCAATAACGATCCTGATTGCTTTTTAGGGTGCTCTTTCAGTTCAATATATATTTTAAAGTAAGATTTAACATCATGGAACCCAAACAATCATTTTTTCCGAATAATCCTGATGTCTACCGACATTTAGGCGGTTTTGCTATCAATGGAGCTCAGAATTCTCCTGATGCACAAGGCTTCACTGTGAATAATGAGCAAGCTTTGGAAAGTCAGCTCATAATAAGAATGAAGGCCCTGGAAAAACAAAATGCGGAACTGAAAAAAAATATTGAGCAGAATAAAAATGAAATTACTGAAATAATTGCAGCGCATAAAAAAAATATTTCAGTACTGGCCCATGATTTAAAAAGCCCGTTTAGCACTATTTATAGCGCATTAAGAATTGTCAGGGCCAGTATACGGGAGAACAACTACGACCAATTGGTTGATTACATTGATATTGCCTCCAGCTACTCCTTAAACACAACCAAT
>SKSI01000169.1 GCA_007123065.1 Bacteroidales bacterium | reverse complement strand
GTGATGTGCGGACCAAATGTTTGCTTGTCGGGTTTAAATCCCAGTGTTTTCAGACGCTTATGCAGTTGGTTGTACAGGCCGTTCAGTGCATCCGAAGATTGTGTTCCAATCCACAGTACACGGGGATCTTTGGGTGTACCAAAGGTGCCACATCCTTCAAGATAAAGCTGAAAGGGTTCCGATTCTGAAGCTGCATAACGGGCTGCACTGATAATGTCTCTGATCATGTGATTGGGGGTGTCTGCAAAGAACTTAAGCGTCAGGTGCAGGTGTTCGGGATCCACCCAATTGATTCGTGCATCAGTAAGAGCTTGTTGAAAATTGGACAATACCTCCCTGGTTTGGTATGATGCAGGGACATGAATGGCAAAAAAAAGACGTCTCATGGTTTTGGTGTTTTAGACTTTATGTTTTTAAAAAAATATTTTACCTTTGCAACCACCAAAAAGGGGAATTAGCTCAGTTGGCTAGAGCGTTTGACTGGCAGTCAAGAGGTCACCGGTTCGAGCCCGGTATTCTCCACAAGTCCGGATGCATTTCTGCATCCGGTTTTTTTTATCCCGTCGCCTGCTAATCCCTGTCTTTCCACTGCCGTGAGAAACTTTTTTCAATCCTGGGTATGGTCCGGTTTTTACCCCAGGCTTTTTTGAAAAAGTGTCGTGCAAACAAATTCTTGATCCAGGGGGGAGCCATATCCAGTCTGGTTCGCTTTTTCATAGCCCATTTGTATGCCTTGATTGAAAGTCTGTCAGAACGGCCCAATAAGCCCAGTTTGCGGCTAAGGTGCCGGTTATGAAGCAGCTGATGATGGAGGTCTATACCAACAGGACAAACTTCCGTACATTTTCCGCATAGGCTGGAAGCATGGCTCAGGTGTTTGTATGTATCAAAATCTTCGGACAGATGTGGTGTGATGACAGCGCCGACAGGACCGCTATACACCGTTCCATAAGCGTGGCCACCGATGTTTCGGTATACAGGACAAGCATTCAAACAGGCACCACAGCGAATACATGCCAGGCTCCTTCGCTGCGGGGTGGCTTTTAACAAACGGCTGCGCCCGTTATCGAGCAAAATCACATACATCTGTTCCGGACCATCAATTTCACCCTGCTTTCTGGGGCCAAATACGAGTGTATTGTAGGCGGTCATCTCCTGTCCGGTACCATGCGTTGCCAGCAAAGGCCAAAACAGATCCAGATCGCGCAGGTTGGGAATGATCTTTTCAATTCCGGTAATGACGATGTGAATCTTTGGTGACGACATGGACAACAGCCCATTCCCTTCATTTTCTGTCAGGGCAACAGCACCGCTTTCAGAAATCAGGAAATTGGCTCCCGTGATACCGGCTTGTGCGGTTGCAAATTTTTCCCGTAGTTTGTCGCGTACAAAAGCAGTGATTTCTTCAGGACTGGCATCTTCAGGAAGATCAAACTTTTCGTGGAAAATCCCGGCCACATCTTTTGCAGACAAATGCATGGCAGGCGTCACAATATGATATGGTCTGTCATTTGATATCTGAACAATGTATTCACCCAGATCTGTTTCCAGACAGTCAATTCCGTTCTTTTCAAGAAAGGTGGTGATACCCGCTTCCTCGGTTACCATCGATTTCGATTTGACTACCTGTTTGACGTGATGCTGTTCAAAAATATCGCGTATCGCCTTTCTGGCCTCGCTTGCATCCTGTGCCCAAATAATCTTTCCTCCACGCGCGGTAAAATGGTATTCAAAGGTCTTCAGATGATCTTCAAGATTCTCTATCACATAATGCTTGCGCAAAGCAGCACGCTTCCTGGCCATATCAAGGTTTCGGAATTGCTGTTTGCCGGCTGCGACAGAATGATCATAACGGGTCATATTAAATTTGATGGTGGCCCTGTGTTTTTCATCAAAAGCCTTGACCCGGCTATCGTCCATAAACCGCGCGTATGCCGTATGTGTTGCCTGTTGTGTCATTTAATGCGAATCTTTTGAACCCTTTCAGCATGTCTGCCCCCTTCAAAAGGCGTGCTCAAAAACAAAAGTACACATTCCAAAGCGGTTACCTCATCAATAAAGCGCGCGGGGAGCGCAAGTACATTCGCGTCGTTGTGCGCGCGGCCCAGACGCGCAATTTCAGGTGTCCAGCTTAATGCCGATCGAACTCCCTGGTACTTGTTTGCCGTAATATTTACACCATTGCCACTGCCGCAAATAACAATTCCCCTTTCGTGCTGTCCTGCTTCCAATGCACTGGCAAGCGGATGTACATGATCCGCATAATCAGCTCGCTCCTCCGAATCGGTGCCGTAATCCTTCACTTCATGCCCGTTTTTTATGAGAAATCCTTTTATGATCTCTTTGAGGAAATATCCTGCATGATCGCTGGCAAGCGCTATTGACGGTCTTTTTAGATCCATTGTTGAAAACTTTTATCAGTTAGGGAATATAAAAACATATCAAAGTTAATACATTTCATTTACTGTTAATCTGTTATAATATTGACAACCTGAATGGGCTGACCAGAACTTGTTTTCATTTTAACTATTAAATCCATCATAATCAATTTACTGACGCATTTTATTTGATTTTTTCCTGTATATCAGAGATTATTCACACAACATTGTTAAAAAGAACGCTTTTCGTGTTAACAATTTTTAATAGTTTTTTTTGCATTGTTAATAATTCTTTTTGGTATAAAAATTGTGGACAATAACAAATATTTTAAGCATATGTTATTAAAATTTATAAACAGAATATGAACATTTACAACCAACATATAGGGGTGTTGAAAAGTTAAATTTTGTTAACGGTCCTGGTAATTAACAATTTGTTAATAATTCATAAAAGTAACAGACTGTCAATTATTTAAAATATGAATACCTGTTAACCCTCTGTTTATATCTTTTAACAATTAATATTTCCTAATTTTTTTGAAAAAAGTTTTCAAAGCATTGAACAGACTGATTAATATGAATAATAATTTAATATATAATTATAATCATCATATAGACACTTTAAAAAAATAATTGATCATTTATTTAAAAAAAGCATAC
>SKSI01000132.1 GCA_007123065.1 Bacteroidales bacterium | reverse complement strand
TCTCAATCTCAATCTTAATCTTAATCTTAACCTTAACCTTAACCTTAATCTCAATCTCAATCTTAATCTTAATCTTAATCTTAATCTTAATCTTAATCTTAATCTTAATCTTAACCTTAATCTTAACCTTAGAACCTTATTGGTTTGAAATCCTCATCATTTAGAATTGCTGCGCTTTCGCCAGTGGCGCGGATTACCAGCAGGCCGCGGTTCATTGCCATTCGTGCGGCATCGCAATGGTCCTTTAAGTAAGCCACTGCACCTATCATCCGTTGTTTGCGAAAGCGGCGGCTGTGGTTCCTGACCAGCTGCAGCTGGGAGATGAAATGTTTCACTGCCTCCACGTTAAGTGACGATTTCACCTCCACCACCACGACCTCATCACCGTTGCTGGCCACAAGGTCCAGTTCATAATTAGGTTCTCCCTTGTAGTTCCTGACACGCGGACTGACCTTATGCACCAAAAAGTTACGGGCCTTGAGGATCCGAAGCAGGTTGCCCGATACCAGTGACTCCACCAGCTCGCCCCATCTGTCTTTGTATTCTTCCTTAAGTTCGCGAATTGATTGTAGGGTTTCCTTCGACTGCTCTTTCATGATCCGTTCTGTATCCTGGAACTTTCTGTCTGTATCCTGGAACTTTCTGTCTGTATCCTGGAACTTTCTGTCTGTATCCTGGAACTTTCTGTCTGTATCCTGGAACTTTCTATCAGTTTCTTTAAACTTTTTGTCTGTTTCACGAAATTTCTTATCCGTTTCCTGAAACATCTGCCACACCTTCTCAAATGTCAGAGGTCCTTCTGGCTGATAGACAACGGCGGGTTCATTGACCTCATTGTCTTTGTTTCGCGTGTTTTTGTTTTTTTCCATCATAATAAATCCATGCAAGACAAGGTAAAAATCATTCACCCATTCAACCATTCACCCATTCAACCATTCACCCATTCAACCATTCAACCATTCAACCATTTATCCATTTGCTTCAATGCAAAAATAAAAATAATCATAGGTTTTTACAAGATTTGTTTATATTTTGTTTGCTTATGGTCAGATACTTAGGTTAAGCGGTAGACACTCAGTTCCCAGTTCTCAGCTCTCAGCTCTCAGCTCTCAGTTCTCAAACTTCTAAACTCTAAACTTCTTCACTAATCATCCATATCATTAAAACAAGATATCTTTGCACAGTTTGTAAAAATAAATTTAATTTCTATGATTCACGATTTTTCTTCTTTTGGTTTTGATGAAAAAATTACGCAAGGCCTTGATGCCATGCGTTTTGAAAAACCTACGGAAATTCAGGTAAGAGTGATCCCTGAGGTTATGGCAGGACAGGATGTAATAGGATGTGCACAGACCGGCACGGGAAAAACTGCTGCTTTTTTGTTACCCTTGATAGACCACATCATCAAAAATCCGGACACAGACAAATCACGTGCATTGATTGTGGTTCCTACCAGGGAGCTTGCTGTGCAGATTGCTCAGCAGCTTGAAGGCTTTTCTTATTTTGCACCCATCAGTTCACTTGCCATATATGGTGGAGGTACCGGTGAAGTATATTCCAATGAGAAAAGATCGCTGATCAGGGGCGTGGAAATTGTTGTTTGTACACCAGGAAGGATGATCAGCCATCTTAACCTGGGTTATGTAGACTTTTCAGAATTGGAGTTTTTAATTCTTGATGAAGCTGACCGTATGCTGGATATGGGTTTTTATGATGATATCATGAAAATCCTTTCTTTCCTGCCCAAAAAACGCCAAAGTCTGTTATTCTCGGCAACAATGCCTTCAAAAATCAGGGAACTTAGCCGGAAAATATTGCATAAACCCGTAGAAATAAACATAGGTTTATCCAAACCGCCTGACCAGATACAACAGGTAGCTTATGTCGTGTATGAAAGGCAGAAAATGGATTTATTGCCTCTGTTGATGAATGATCTGTCAATGAAAAGCATCCTTGTTTTTGGATCAACAAAAGCTGGTGTTAAACAGATTGCCCGTCAATTAAAGAATCAAAAGCACAATATCGAGGAGATCCATTCAGATCTGGCGCAGAATGAGCGTGAAGCGGTGATGAACAGATTTAAAAGCAGACAGACCAGAATTCTGGTGGCTACGGATATTATCTCGCGCGGGATTGACATTGAGGACATTGATATGGTTATCAATTATGACGTTCCGAATGACGCAGAGGATTATGTGCATCGGATTGGTCGAACCGCCAGGGCTGAAAACCTGGGCAAAGCCTGTACGCTGATCGGCACTGCCGAGCAGGAAAAGTTTGCCAGCATCGAAAGGTTGCTGAAAAAAGAGATCACTAAAATGTCTCTTCCCGGGGAAATCGGACCCGGTCCTGATTATAGAACATCAGGAAAAAAACAGAATGATACCCGAAGAAAAAGATTTAAGCGACGTGTCGCAAAAGCCGGTGCTAAGCGTCGCTGATATCCTCTTTGCCTTCAACTCCAGAATCGCTTTCGCTATCTTTTGGTTCTGTTTTTTGTTTTGTTTCGCCATCACTGCTTGCGGAGCTCCCTGACTGGTTTTGCAGTTGCTCTCTTGGGATGATATCTCCCTGCAGGTCGCCGATTTTCCGGAACGTTTCCTCCAGGGCATCCTTGAATTTGTCAAAATCTTCCCGGTAGAGAAACAGCTTATGCTTCTCGTAAAAGAAATCTCCTGTTTGCTGGTTAAAACGACGCTTGCTTTCTGTGATGGTGAGATACAATTCGTTCGCGCGTGTGGCCTTCACATCAAAAAAATATGTTCTCTTTCCGGCTCTTACTGCTTGTGAATAGATATCGTCTCTTGGTACATTTGTGCCAAATTCTTCCATTTTATACTCCTCTTTTCTATTAATATTTTGGCATACATAAAGAACACCCGTTCGCACTGAACAGAAAACAAATATAATAAATCTTCATTAAATACATCAAAGCAAACAAATTTTTGATGCCACTTAATAAATGATATGATGTATGATATCCTTAAACCCGAATCGATATCAGACGTTTATCTGTTTTTGTTTTGGTTTGACAGGACGAGACACATCTGTCCATCTTAACATTTGCACATTTTTACATCTTCATATCAATAACTCCCCTGTTTGTCAAAAAAATCAATCATGGGCGTTTCATGCCATTATATTCAATAAATTCAATTAATTTTGCACCAACTTTTGATCGGGATATTTTTACGATAATATTCCTGTGACCCTCAATTACGAAAAGCATCCCAATATGCTAAACAGAAGGCATTTGCGCGTAAAAGTACTTCAAAGCCTTTACGCTTTTTATCAATCTGATAATGAAGATCTTGCTGCAGGAGAGAAAGAACTTCTTTTTTCGACTGAAAAGATCTATGACCTTTATCTTTACCAGCTTATGCTCCTTGTAGCGATGGCTGAAGAGGAGGAACGTGTCCTGGAGGAGAATTTGAATAAACACCTCCCAAGCCATGAAGATCTGCATCCCAATCGCCGTTTTGCTGAAAATTTGTGCTTGCAATTGCTTCGAAATAACGCGAAGCTTCTGAAAGATGCCCGGGGAAGGCGTATTAACTGGCAGATGAACAGAGACCTGGTAAGGAAAATCGTAAACAACCTCAGGCAACAACAGTATTATCATAATTACCTTCAAATTAATGACTCAGGGTTTGATGACGATGTACGTTTTGTTATCAGTGTTTTAAAGAAAACCGTCATGCCCTTCGAGAATCTCCACGCTTTTTATGAGGAAAAAAGCATTTATTGGCTGGTTGATTGGGAACTGGTAAATAAGATGGTGATCAAAACGCTGAAAAATGCAGCTGAAGCCAATGGTGAGATTGAGATTCTTGCCCTTTATAAAGATCCATCTGACAAAGTTTTTGCAAAGGAACTCTTTAAGCGTACCATATTAAATCACGAAGAATCAGACAAGGTCATATCGGCAAAAACAAAAAACTGGGATATGGAGCGCATCGCTCTTATGGATGTGATCATTATGCAAATGGCTCTCACGGAAATCCTTAAGTTTCCTGAAATACCGGTTAAGGTTAGTCTGAATGAATATATTGAACTTTCCAAGATGTACTCTACGCCAAAAAGCAAAGTCTTTGTAAATGGCGTACTCGATAAACTGGTTGAAGACCTCGTGAAGGAAAAAAAGATATCCGGACATATGTTACGATAAAAGCATAGCTTCTAAAGGATTTATTAACTTTGTGTAAATATTTATAAAAAAAAAAGTAAAACAATGCAGTTTATTCATATTCTTTTAATGTCCCCGCAGGAAAATGGCGGCAGCCCCCTTGGTGCTTTTCTTCCATTGATATTAATCATTCTGGTTTTTTATCTGTTTTTTATTCGTCCGCAGATGAAAAAGCAAAAAGACCTTCGCAAGTATCGTGAAGCGCTCAAGAAGGGTGATAAGATCATCACTATCGGCGGCATCCACGGCAGAATTGTAGAAGAACAGGAACGCACTTTTACGATCGAAGTAGAAGGTGGCAATCGACTGCGTATTGAACGATCTGCCGTTGCAATGGACGGGGCTTCAGAACAGCTCGGTGACAAACGGTAAATGATTTGGAATTATTTATGGCGCAAAAAGGCTTCGCTGACACCCGGTGAAGTGGCTAGCAAGCGCAGGGTATCCATATTTGCCCTATGCTTGTTTTTTAGTGCCCTTATCTGGCTGTTTACCAAGTTGTCTCAGGAGACTGATGCAATGTTCAGCAAACATCTGCTGTTTAAAGATTTCCCGGAAGGATTGGTGGTCGCATCACAGAGCGACAGTATCATTGAATACCGAATTGAAACAACAGGTTTAAGACTCTTCAGTGCCTACTTTTTTGGAGTGGCTGATACACTGAGGGTCTCCGTGAATGACCTGTCTGTCGCCTGGCACCAGGGTAGGGAGCTGTATGTTGTAACTGATTTTAAGCTTCACGAAATGCTTTCTGCAAATGTTGGTGTCTTTGCTTCGGTCAGCCACATCCGCCCCGATTCCGTTTTTCTGGAGTTGGTGCCGGTCGCAAGAAGAAAACTGCCTGTTCAGCTGAATGCAGATATTCGTTTCGAACAACGGTTTCGTCCCTACGGTCCTGTTAGCATCGACCCTGACAGTGTCTGGATCACTGGTCCGGAAAGCATTACTGATACAATGCAATACGTATTTACGGAATTCTGGGAAAGCGGCAGTTTAAGGGAAACAACGCGAACAGCCGTTGCACTCAAAAAACCGGTGGATATCCAATCCGTAAAACTGGAAAGTAACGAAGTTGTTGTTGAAGTACCCGTTGTAGAATTTACTGAATCCTCCATACAGCTACCCCTGACAATCAATTGTCCTGATGTTTACGGATCTGCTGAGATACGACTCTTTCCCGCGACTGTCAGAGTAAGTTATCTTGTTGCTCTGAGAGATTATGCCACTGTGGCCCCACACATGTTTCAGGTCGCTGTGGTATGTCCGCAGGTTCATCAAACAGATGATGGGAGACTCGAAGTAACAGTTGAGAAGCACCCCCCCTTTGTTGATATTCTTGCCGTCAGTCCGCCATTTGTAGAATATATCATTCTTGAATAATATGACAGCGAAGCAGGTTGGTTTAACAGGTAATATTGGCAGCGGCAAAACAACAGCTGCACGGTTGTTTGAAACGATTGGTATACCCGTCTATTATGCGGATGAGCATGCAAAACGCTTTTTGAATGCCAGAGATGTGATCCGGAAAATAAAATTGACCTTTGGTGACGATTGTATCGGCAAGGATGGATTCCCTGATAAAAAAATCCTGGCGCAAAAGGTTTTCTCAGATAAAAACCGGTTGCAAATACTCAATGCCATGATTCATCCCCTGGTAGGGGAGGACTTTATACGCTGGACCGGGAAGCATAGCCATCAAGCTTATGTGATTATGGAAGCTGCGATTTTATTCGAAACGGAACATGCAAAACGTTTTTATAAAAATATTCTGGTAAAAGCTCCGGAAAAACTGCGTATCCGGAGAGTTTGCGAAAGGGATGGAGTGTCACCTGAGGATGTGCTGAAACGGATGCAGCACCAGATGCCGGAAACGGATATGGTGCCATTGGCCGATTTTGTAATCAATAATGACGGCAAAGAACCGCTGATCCCGCAAATCGAAAAAATACATCAACTTATTGCAGACACTATTCAATGAAAAAAATACAATATGGGATTTCGTTATAATAGAAATCTCCGTTGTGCGTTTATAATGTGTGTTAATTTCTAACTGGCATAGCCATTTTTAGGATTGTTTTGTTGAAAAAGAGCTTTTTAATATTATTGCTGTTTCTGGTGGTTTCTGTGTCCGGACTTGTCGGACAACAACAGAGCGGTCGCGTTTATGAATTTCTAAACCTCCCGGCTACCGCACGAATTACTGCTTTGGGAGGCCATGCCTTTCCCGCGATGGATCCCGATCTGGGTATGGCCCTGACGCATCCTTCCCTGCTCGCACAAGATGTCAACCACCATCTTAGCTTGAATTTTGTTGATTATTTTGATGACATCAATTACGGAACAGTAGCGTTTTCCCAGTACTTTGAGCGCCTCGGACAATTCAGCGCGGCCTTGCAGTATATTGATTACGGCCGCTTCATTGAAGCCGATGAAACCGGCCAGATCCTTGGGGAGTTTTCTGCCGGAGATTATAATTTTCAAATCGGCTGGGGCAGGCTGCTGAGCGATCAGCTAATGCTGGGAAGCAACCTGAAAATGATCTACTCTTCCCTGTATCCGGAATCCTCTTTTGGTATGGCAGTGGATGTTTCTGTAGCTTATGCAATTCCTGAGCACCAAATCATCATGGCGCTAACTGCCAGGAATATTGGCCGACAGATCACCCAATACCACGATGGAATCAGGGAATCACTTCCTTTTGACCTTACTTTTGGTGTCTCCAAAAAACTTAACAACGCCCCCTTCCGGTTTTCGCTGGTAGCAAATAACCTGCACAACTTCGGATTGTCTTATGAAACACCAACACTAATCCCTGATCATTTCAATGCCAATGATGAAAATAAAGGATTTCAGGATCAGGTTTCTGACATTGCTGATGACCTGATGCGTCATCTTACTATAGGTGTTGAGTTTGTGCCGCTCGAGAGCTTTAGCTTTCGAGCCGGATATAACTACCGACGCAGGCAGGAAATGAAAGTGGAAAGCAGGCTTTCAACAGTTGGTTTTTCCTGGGGCTTTGGTTTAAAAATATCGCGTTTCCATCTTCAATACGGAAGGTCCAACTACCATCTGGCAGGTGCACCCAATCATATTTCAATAAGTACCAGCCTGGAAGACCTTTTTCGTCGCCCGGCATTACAGAATAATACTTCTCAATAATCTTCCGTAAAATGCGCAATGTCGTTCCGGTTATTCTGTTTCTAATATGCTTTCAGCCGGTAAGTGTCGGTTATACAGGTTATGTTGATAATCAGAATGAAAACGAACAGGGTTTCTGGGTGTTTTTTACCGATAAGGATGGTGTCGATTTTAATCCATTTGTTTTTTTTGATGAAAAAGCGATTGAACGAAGGGTGCAGAACGGACTTTGTCTGTTTGATACACTTGATTTCCCTGTGAAGAAAGAATATGTTCGAGGGGTTGAGGCAATTGTATCAGGTGCTGATGTTGTGAGCCGGTGGTTTAATGCCGTTCATGTTTATGCTTCACCGCGAGAGCTGGCAGAAATTGAAACCTTACCTTACGTTTCCTCCGTGGAACCGGCCTCATTGCGGCTGATCCTTGCCTCTGCCGACAAAGAAGAAAGTGATGCTTCAATACTTGACCGTGTGGATACAGCTTTGCTGCGTGATCAGCTGAGCCATATGGACGGAGAGCTCTTCCATTCAAACGGAATCACGGGTTCGGGTGTGCGCATTGCCATCTTTGATGCCGGTTTCAGAAGTGTTGACAGGCACCCGGCATTCAAACACATTCGAAAAAATAACCGTATCATCGACACCTGGGACTTTCACAGGGGGCGCAAAAACGTATACACTTCGAGTGTCCACGGAACAATGGTGCTGTCTGCGATCGCCGGTCAATTGGATGAACAACCGCTTGGCATGGCAAAGGATGCCGAATTTTTGCTGGCCAGAACTGAAATCCGCAGAGAGCCTCTTGCCGAAGAGAAATACTGGCTGGCAGCCGTAGAATGGGCAGACCGCAATGGGGCAGACATCATAAACTCTTCGCTGGGTTATGTGTTTCATCGGTATTTCCCCGGGGAGATGGATGGCAGGACTTCCCTGGTTGCCAGGGCAGCAACAATTGCAGCACAGAAAGGTATACTCGTGATCAATGCAGCTGGAAATCAGGGCAATGACAATCATTGGCGTATTATCGTAACGCCTGCTGATGCCGATAGTGTCTTGACCGTTGGCGCCCTGCAATACCCTGAAATGATCAGGGCTTCCTACAGCTCTGTTGGACCAACCGCCGATGGAAGGATGAAACCAAACGTCAGCGCACTGGGCACCGTGGTTGCCGCCGGCCGCAGAGGCATGGCAAAGCCAGTGGGAACCTCATTCGCCAGTCCGCTCGTTACAGGATTTGCCGCCTGCCTCTGGCAAATGTATCCCGGACGGACCAACATGGAAATCTTTCGTGCCGTTGAACAAAGTGCATCCCTGTATCCCTATTACGATTATGCACACGGCTATGGTGTTCCCCAGGCATCCCGTTTTTTCCAGGACGATCATCAGATCCGTATGCCGACATTTGACCTGGTTAATAAAAATGATACCATCCATATCATAATCAGAAAAAAAATTGGCACCGGCGATATAAATCATCAACCAGCTTCAGAAAATGAATACCTTTACTATCAGAAAAAAAATGCTGATGGACAAATCGCCCGATACTATGTGATTGACCTGGAAGGAGCTGAACAGATCAGCATAGGCGTTGATTCGTTTACACACGGCCAGCTTCTGAAGGTTCATTTCAGAGGACATACAGCAGAAATAAATGTTCCATAACAGCGCGTGCATATGCTAAAACATTTACTCTTCTTATTCTTAATAGTTTTCGTTGCCGAGGGCCATGCCCAGAGTGTGGTGATCGCCAAGGAACCATCCAAAGACCATGATGCCGATTACGGAATGAACCGGAAACACTACAGTCATGGATTTCTGGGTGTCCTTTTTGCCATTGGCCCGTCTGAAAACAGTGGTGCTGACATCCATTACGGGCGTTCACGCTCCATTGAATACGGTTACAGATACAAAAGACGTTTTTCTAACACATTTTCAATTGGCAGTGAGATCATAGCGCGTCGTCACGCTTTTCATATAAAACAATCAGATGACAAACAAGTGCCTGATAACATTACAAGGGATAAAGAGAAACTGGTTTTTCTGGATGCCGGTTTGGGTTTATATACGCGGGTGAACTTCGGACAAAGGGGCAACTATATCGGTCGATTTATTGATGCAGGGGCCTATGCATCCTGGGTATTTCACTCACGGCATGTTTTTTTTCTTGAAGAAGGGGGCTTGAGTACCAGGGTCCGGGTAAGCGGGATAAATTACCCTGCCGATTTTGCTTATGGCATAAATGTCCGTTTGGGTTTCAATAATTGGCTCGTCAAAGGTAGTTATCAGTTGTCTGACCACTTCAAAGATTCTGCCGGCTTGCCTGAGCTTCCAAAATACAGCCTTGGGCTGGAAATAGGTTTGCATCCGTTCTGATTGCTTAGATTTTTTCCAAAATCATCATGCCGTCACGAAATGGAAGCAGCAAATTCCGCACGCCGGGATGATCACGTACATATTCATTAAAAGCAACAATGCCGCGGGTCTCATCATCCATCTCTTCCGGTTTGTTCAAGACCTTTCCGCTCCATAGTGCGTTATCTGCCAGAAGAAAGCCTCCCTTTCGCATCTGTGGAAGCACCATGTCAAAATATGTGATATAATTTTCCTTGTCCGCATCAACAAATACCAGGTCAAATGTTAAATTTAAATCGGGGATCAGGTCAATGGCTTCTCCAATGTGCTGAATGATCTCTTCTTCAAAGCCTGCCTCACGAATATACCCTGATACAAAATCTTCAAGCTCCTCATTGTGGTCAATGGTGTGAAGCCGCCCGCCATCCTGAAGTCCCTCGGCCAGACAGATGGCCGAATAGCCGGTATAGGTGCCGATTTCCAGAATTCTTTGTGGACGAACCATCCGGCTGATAAATGCAAGCAGACGTCCCTGGAGATGTCCTGATAACATCCTTGGTTTTAATATTTTAGCGTGTGTGTCGCGGTTCAGACGTTCCAGTACTTCGCCCTCGGGAGACGAGAACGCCGCAGCATACTGTTCGATCGTTTTAGGGAGAAAGTCCATATTAACCGGGTTGAAACATTAACATACTCATAGAATTCCTGTCAAAAACCTCGTTGGCAAGTTCAATCAGGTTTTCAGCCGTTACCGTTTCGATCCGCCTGCTTATCTCTTCAAGGGTGTCTGTTTTGTTAAATAGCAAGTGGTTTTTTACATTAAACAGCATTTCGTGAAGATTTGACTCGAAAGAGATGGCAAGCTGTCCGATTAACTGATTTTTAGCACGCCTGATCTGCAAAGTGCCAAGCTTTTTGTTTCTCAACAGGCTTAGCTCTTTATGGATCAGTGTAATGGTCTTGTCTGTGTATTCCGGATCCGTTCCAAAGTAGATGCCGACCAGGCCGGTGTCGGTATAAGGCTGGTAGTTGCTTTCAATGGTATAACAAAAACCGTGTTTTTCCCTGACAGACATATTCAGTCTCGAATTTAGCCCGGGTCCTCCGAGAATGTTGTTCAGCAAAGACAGCGTTGTTTTGCGAGGGCTGAACAGCCCGTCTGCCTCATTGCCCAGGATGCAGTGCACCTGATGGTTGCTTCGTACAACATGGCTGCTCTCCGGTTTATAGCCTTGAAAAGTTTGTCTGCTGAAAGGCTTTGTGGTACGCGCGTGACTCCCGAAATATTTCTCTGCAAGCTGGATCAGATCATTAAAAGTAATGCGTCCAACTGAGCAAATAACCATCTCTTCTGTAGCATAATTGCTTCGCATAAAGTGCTCTGCCATCTCACGGTTAAAAGACCTGATGCGCTCAGGTGTTCCCAGGATGGTTCTGCCCAAAGGGTGATCGTTGAAAATAATCCGGTCAAAATCATCGTAGATCTGTTCGGCCGGACTGTCAAGGTAGGCGTTGATTTCATCCAGAACAATTTCCTTTTCCTTGTTCAATTCCCTTTCAGGAAAAACGGAATAGAACAGAATATCGGATGCAACATCAAACCAGCGTTGATAATATGGGTAAAGAAAGGAAGCATAAATACAAGTGTCTTCTTTTCCGGTGAAAGCATTGATCTCTCCGCCAACGTGTTCCATGTGGCTTAGAATGTGAAAGGCTTTGCGCCGGTGAGTGCCCTTGAACATGATATGCTCGAGGAAGTGAGCCATGCCATGCTCTTCAGGGGTTTCATCACGTGAGCCGGTGTTGATCATGATGCCACAATGGGCAACGTGTGTTTGTTCAGGCCTGTGAATAAGGCGTATGCCATTGGTTAGCTTGTGCGTCAGGTATTTCATCGCTTTCGTAATGGAAATCGCATTAGGTAGTCAACGGAAACATTTCCTCTGGAGATATTTAGCAGCTTTCTTTTTAACAGCCTTCTTTTCAGGGGAGTGATACGGTCAATCATTAAAACACCATCAATATGATCATACTCGTGCTGTATGATACGGGCTTTCAACCCTGTAAAAGTCTCCTCAAATGTATTGAACTGTTCATCCTGGTAACGCATCCTTATTTCAGGCGGACGCCTGATATCCTCCCTGAGTTCAGGGAAACTGAGACAACCTTCGTTGAACAGGTAATCCTTTCCGGATGATTCAATAATTTCAGCGTTGATAAACACTTTCTTGAAACCGGCAAGGTCAGCGTCTTCATCTTCGAACGGACTGGCATCAATGAGGAAAAGCCTGATGCTTTTGCCAATCTGAGGTGCTGCCAGACCTACGCCAGCAGCCTTGTACATCGTTTCCCACATATTTGTGATAAGTTGTTCAAGGTCTGGATAATCCTTATCTATCGGTTTGGCTTTGACTTTCAGTACGGGGTCCCCGTATGCAAGTATGGGTAATGTGCTCATTCTATTCGGTATTTGCTATTTTTTCAAGGTATGATTGCAGAATAATGGTGGCACTGATGGTGTCAACAAGAGCTTTGTTTTGCCTGGCTTTTTTCCCGAGTCCGGCGTCTATCATCGTTTGAAACGCCATTTTGGATGTATAGCGCTCATCCATTCTTGTAACACCAATATCAGGGAATTGTTTGCGCAAATTCTTTACGAACGGCTCAATGTAACGACTGGCCTCTGATGCACGCATCTGCATATCCAAAGGCTCGCCAACAACGATAAAGTCAACCTGCTCTTTGCTGCAATATTCTCTAATAAATTGTATCACATCCTTCACGTGTACGGTGCACAGTCCGCCTGCGATCATCCGGAGCTCATCGGTAACAGCAATCCCAACACGTTTTCTGCCATAATCAATGGCCATGATCCTGCCCATGTGTGAAATTTTAAGCAAAGATACAGATTATATTCTTTGCCTTCTTACATGAGCTAAGGGCTCTAAAAATGTACTATCTTTGAATCGTTGATTAGATGATTTGTTTATTAGATGATTTGTTGATTAGATGATTGGTACAATAAACCAATAAACCACTAAACCAATAAACCAATAAACCAATAAACCAACAAACTACCAAATGAATGATTTAAGGATAAAAATTGAGGAGGTCTGGGAGCATCGTGAGCTCCTGAAGCAGGAATCGTATCAATCAGCAATTCTTGAGGTGATCGGGCATCTTGACAAAGGAAGGCTCAGGGTTGCTGAACAAACCGATGAAAGCTGGAAAGTGAATGACTGGGTTAAAAAAGCCGTTATTCTTTATTTTCCGATACGAAATATGGAGACCATTGAAGCCGGGCCGCTGGAGTTTTATGACAAGATTCCTCTGAAAAAGGGGTACAAAGAACTGGGAGTTCGCGTCGTGCCGCATGCGATTGCACGTTATGGTTCTTTTCTGGCATCCGGTGTAATCATGATGCCGTCATACGTGAATATTGGCGCTTATGTCGATAGCGGAAGTATGATAGATACCTGGGCCACTGTAGGAAGCTGTGCTCAGGTTGGTAAAGGGGTGCATCTCAGTGGCGGTGTTGGTATTGGTGGTGTTCTTGAACCGGTACAGGCAGCTCCTGTCATTATTGAAGATCATGTCTTTATCGGTTCAAGGTGCATTGTAGTTGAAGGGGTACGCATTGGAAAAGAAGCTGTTCTTGGTGCCAGCGTAGTGCTTACGGCAACTACACGCATCCTTGATGTAAGCAAAAAGGAAGTGCAGGAGTTTCAGGGGTTTGTCCCCGAACGTTCCGTTGTGATACCCGGATCATTACCAAAAAAATTTCCCGCAGGTACCTTTAATGTACCGTGTGCGCTCATTATCGGGGAAAGAAAACAAAGTACCGATAGAAAAACCAGCTTGAATGATGCCCTGAGAACCCATGGTGTACAGGTTTAGTCCAGGGTTAAACAATATTTCTCACAATCTGTTGATTTCTATTGGAATATCTTCGCTGCCCTATATTTTTTTATAAAAAATTTTTAATGGCAGATGTTTAAGCTTATTTTTGTACCAAACATCTTCATTATTTTGGTGTTTTTTTTATTTGGTACATTTTTTGGTTTGTTTATCCGTCTGATTATTAATTGATGATTTATGAGTAAGGATTATCAGTTGGAGGAAATTGTTTCCGTACTGTTGCGGGGTGGCACAATTCTGTACCCTACTGATACAATTTGGGGTATAGGTTGTGATGCCACGAATTCGAAGGCTGTTGAACAGGTCTATCGCGTCAAAGAACGCCTGGTTGACAAATCCTTTATTATTCTTGTGAAAGATCTGGAAATGCTAAGTAAGTACGTTTCCGTAATACCGGATATAGCCACTGAACTGCAATCAAGCATTTCAGAACCATTAACCATTATTTATCCCGGAGGTCGCAATCTGGCAAAGAATGTCGTTGCGGGAGATGGGTCCGTCGCAATCAGAATTCCAGACCATCAATTTTGTTTTGAACTTCTGACAGCATTTAACAAACCCATCATTTCAACCTCTGCAAACATTAGTGGCGGTTCAATGCCGTTCTCTTTCAGGGCTGTTCCTGATCAGATCAAATCTGCTGTTGATTATATTGTTCCCATTGAACAAAACATCATAACTCGTCCAAAACCCTCGACCATTGTGAAAATTGACAGCAACGGAGAGATCAGGGTTTTAAGAAACTAATCTTGAAAATTATTCTTTTGAAAGAAATTCCAGATAATATCGTTTTGCAGACAGTTTCAGAGGTTGCCCTGAAACTTCAAAAACCCGTTTATGTCATTGGAGGCTGGGTAAGAGACATTTTTCTTGACAGACCTTCTTCTGATATTGATATCGTTGTGGTTGGCAGCGGGATTGAACTCGCTGCATTGGTCGCAGAAAGGTTTGAAAGGCGCCGGTTTCTTAAGGTATATAAAAACTTCGGCACTGCCATGCTAAATTATCAGAATTATGAAATTGAGTTTGTGGGTGCGCGCAAAGAATCTTATCGTGAAGATTCCCGAAAACCAATTGTTGAAGACGGCACCCTGGCTGACGATATCAAAAGACGCGACTTTACCATCAATGCAATGGCCATTAGCCTGAACAAAAAAGATTATGGCACATTGATAGATCTGTATGGTGGAATGGAAGACCTGGAAGCTCGAATCATCAAAACACCGCTTGATCCGGATGTCACCTATTCCGACGATCCCCTCCGTATGATGCGGGCTGTCAGATTTGCCGTTCAGCTTGATTTTGAGATCGAAAAGAAATCATTTGAGGCCATCCGAAACAACGCGCACCGTTTGTCAATTGTTTCTATCGAACGTGTGATGGATGAATTCAATAAAATTATGCTGTCCGATACTCCGGGAAAAGGGATCAGGATATTGCGTTCAGCAGGTTTGCTGAAGCATTTTTTTCCGGAGCTCGAAGCTTTATACGGAGTTGAAGTGATGGATAGTAAGGCGCATAAGGACAATTTTTATCACACCTTGCAGGTTCTTGATAAGCTGGCTCAGCGCACCAATGACCTCTGGCTGAGGTGGGCCGCACTGTTGCATGATATTGCAAAGCCACAGACCAAACGTTTCGACAAAGAGGCCGGATGGACATTCCATGGTCATGAGTTTGTTGGTCAAAAGATGGTGAAGCGTATCTTTAAGCGTCTGAAGTTGCCAATGAATGAAAAGATGCGCTATGTGCAAAAGCTGGTGCTGCTTCACCTGCGACCCATTGCGCTGACCGAAGAGATTGTCACCGACTCCGCATTGCGACGCCTCCTGTTTGAGGCAGGTGAGGATATTGATGACCTGATGATGCTTTGTGAGGCAGATATTACATCCGGAAATCCAGACAAGGTAAAGCGTTTCCTGGCGAATTTTGAAATGGTTCGCACCAAACTCAGACAAACAGAAGAAAAAGACCGTCTCAGAAATTGGCAACCTCCTTTGTCTGGCGAGGACATTATGAACGCCTTCGGCATACCGCCATCAAAAGAAGTAGGTTTGATCAAAACAGCCATCCGCGAAGCCATTCTTGATGGGGAGATTAAAAATGACAGAGAGGAAGCATTAGTCCTGATGAAGGAAGAAGGCAAAAAACTCGGTCTCACCTTCAAGGGTTAAATGTTTGTGGATATAAAAATTATTACTTTTGTTTTGAATAAAGGAAGTTAAAAGCAGAATATCCATTACTATATGCTGATTTACAGATTTAAAGTTTGCTTTGAAGATCATGATGATTTCCTCAGGGAAATTGAGTTGCGCGCAGATCATACTTTTGAAGACTTTCATCAGGCAATACTTGGTAATCTTGGCCTTGATCCCGGAATGCTGGCCTCCTTTTTTATTTGCGATCACCGGTATCGTAAGCTAAAGGAAATCAAACTGATCGACACCGGCCAAATTAAAGACCAGGAGAATGCTGAAGCAAACAATGATGCTGAAAACACAGGCAAACAGTCTGTTATGCATCAGAGTGAGCTGAAGGACTTTATCGATGACCCGCACCAGCGCATGATATTTCTTTACGATTATCTGAACCGGTGGACTTTTTACCTCGAGCTTCTTAAAATTTTACCTGCCGACAGCTCCAAAACCTATCCGCGGATTTATAAGAGCGTAGGACCGGTGCCACGTGAACTGACGGCAACACCCATGCAGATTCCCGGCGTGGAAACACATATGGATTTTTCCTTTGATGATGATGAAGTTGCTCCTGAGGATATTTCCGGTATGGATCAGGTTAATGATCAAGACTTCTATAATGACGATTCGGGCGATTCCCCTGAAGACCTGATAAATGAAGAATAAATGCCTTGTTGTACTAGCAGGACCCACAGCCGTCGGCAAGACAGAGTTGAGCATCAAACTTGCAAAACAACTGAATGCCGCTATTATTTCTGCTGATGCGCGGCAGTTTTACAAAGAAATCCCCATCGTAACAGCAGCTCCCCCTGCACAAATGCTTGCTGAAGTACCACATTACCTGATTGGACATCTCTCCATTCACAACTATTACAATGTGTCGATGTTTGAGAAAGAAGCCCTGGGCATCCTCCAAACATTGTTCGAACATTCTGATTATGCTTTGCTTGTTGGCGGATCGGGGTTATATATTGATACGCTTTGCCACGGAATAGACGATATGCCGGATCCCGATCCTGCTGCCAGGCAAAAGGTTCAGGACGTATATGAAAAAAATGGTTTGACAGGTTTGCGAAACTGGCTCAGAAAGGTTGATCCCAAATACCATGATGAGGTTGATCCGGCCAACCATAAACGAATGATACGCGCACTTGAAGTGTATCTTGCAGCCGGTACACCTTTTTCTGAACTGCGTTCCTTCAAACAGAAGAACAGGCCCTTCCGGATAAAGAAAATCCTTTTAAACCGGTCGCGCCAGGAGCTGTTTCAGCGGATCAATACACGAGTGCATACGATGATTGATGAGGGATTGATCGAAGAGATGCTGCGTCTTTTTCCTTTTCGCAACCTGAATGCGCTGAATACAGTGGGATATAAAGAGTTATTCTGTTGGATGGCAGGGCAATACACGCTTCATGATGCAACAGAAAAGATAAAAACAAATACACGGAAGTATGCAAAAAGACAGATGACCTGGTTTAATAAAACAGGTGATTATTTATTTTTTGAACCTCACGAAGAAAAGGCCATTCTGGAGGCTATTACCGGTTATGAAACCTGATCAGGCCCTCCATCGGTGATACGAGGAAAAACTCCACCCGGAGTCCTTGACTTCCGGCAGCAGCCTTGAAAATATCCCGGAAATGATATGCAACGGATCCAATGCAACCCAAAGGATAATCTTGTTTTTCAGGATATTTGAGAATTTGTTCTCTAAAGAAGTCTTCAAAACAGCTAAATATCAAACCTGAGATGAATGGGTGGTCTTCATGTTGTTTTAAGAAATGGGTAAAGGAGGCAAGAAACCTGTTTGGATTCGATTTTCTGTAAATATTTGTAAGAATGTCTTCATCAGAAAGATCATATTTTTTTAAAAAGGCTTCAATGATTTCAGCCGGAGCAGCTTTTTTCAAATAGGCTCCGATGAAGTTCTTACCCAGATGTGCGCCACTCCCCTCGTCGCCGAACATATAACCCAGGGAAAACAGGGACCGTGTGATTTTTTCTCCATCATATACGCAGGAGTTGGAGCCGGTACCCAGGATACAGGCAATTCCGGCCTGTTTGCCAAACAGTGCGCGCGCAGCTGCAAGCAGATCATGAGCTATAAGGTTTTCTGAATCAGGGAAAAGTTTGTCAAGGGCATCACGAATCACTTTGTTTTTTCCTTCAGAAGAACATCCCGCGCCATAAAAGAAGATTTGTTCCACCCGTCGAACTGCTTCGTTATGAAGCAATTGCTCCTTCAAAATTGCCACAACATCATCCGTTTGTACAAAATACGGGTTCAAACCTTGTGTTCGAAAGGATTC
Organism: Bacteroidales bacterium; assembly: GCA_007123065.1. Taxonomy (GTDB): domain Bacteria; phylum Bacteroidota; class Bacteroidia; order Bacteroidales; family UBA7960; genus PUPG01. The sequence goes on along the minus strand of SKSI01000132.1, from coordinate 13,055 downwards.
AGTGATAGTCCCGTTATTTAACAGGGTCCAGTCTGTCTTTGTACTTCCACTATCAGCCAGTAGTATCATTTGATTTTTTTCTTTTTCTGAATATTGCAAAAATTGGCCATTTCTGTTTTGGCTCTTTGTCTGCATCTTTGTCTGACATAAGCTCTTTTGCCAGGAGCTCTTTAAGCTGTAATGGTTTCAGGTTACGGCGAATTTCCCCGGCCATGCACCAGGATATCTTTCCTGTTTGCTCACTTACAACCAACGAAATGGCATCTGATTGTTCGGTAACTCCCAATGCCGCCCTGTGCCTTAACCCGAGAGAAGCCGGAAAGCGCTTGATCTCAGAAACCGGCAATACACAACGTGCCGCTTTTATGCGATTGTTTGTAATAATGACGGCGCCGTCGTGCAGCGGACTATTATTAAAGAAGATGGAACCAAGCAGCTGTTCAGATATTTGCGCATCCATTCTTTGTCCGGTTTCCAGAAATGACTCCAGCTCGTTCTCTCTTGTGATAACAATAAGGGCACCTGTTTTTTGCTCTGAAAAAGCTTCCATCGCATTCACAATGGGTGGTATGTTCAGGTTGTTGTCCTGCTCGGAAGCCCAAAGTCCCTTGAACAGATCTCGTGAACCCTTGTTGATGATGCTTCTTTTCCCGATGACAAGCAAAAATTTCCGGATCTCAGGCTGAAATACAATTATCAGGGCCAATACCCCTACCGAGATGAATTGTCCGAGGATGGCGGTAAGCAACTCCATCTCGAAAATTCGCACCAGCCACCATATCACAAAAATGGATAATATTCCAAGGAAGATATTCATGGCTCCTGTGCCACGGATCAGGATATAAAGCTGATAAAATAAAATGGCGACCAAAAGCACGTCCAGAATATCGAGCAGTCTGATCTGAATAAATCCGGTAATAAATAATGGCATCATAATCAAGCCTTCTTGGATGCTTAAAATTACTATTTTTCAGTATTGCTTTTTAATTGTGTGACAATTTTTATTGCCTCAACAGCTTCTTTTACATCGTGCACTCTGAGGATATGAGCTCCTTTCTCAAGAGCAACCGTGTGCAGCACGGTACTTCCGTTTAATGCATCTGAAGGAGTTGTTTCCAGAACTTTATTGATCATCGATTTGCGCGAAACACCAACCATAATGGGTATCCCGAATATGGATAAGTATCCGAGCCCGGACATTAACCGGTAATTGTCTGCAACAGTTTTTCCAAAACCAAAACCCGGATCGATGATAATATCATTGACCCCCATATGACGGAGCAACATCAGCCTTTCAGAGAGAAATGCCGCAATGTCTTTGATCAGATGCCTGTAGCCGGGATTTTGCTGCATGTTTTCAGGAGTACCCTGCATATGCATAATCACGTATGGTACACGATATTCCGCGATAGTAGAAAACATCTCTTTGTCAAAGCGGCCGGCAGAAACATCGTTGATCATATGCGCCCCATGATCCAGCGCCATTCTTGCTGTTTCCGCATTGTATGTGTCAATGGAAATGATGGCTTTCGGAAACTGTTGGCGAACCGCCTTTAAGGCCGGCAAAAGTCGTTCTTGTTCCTCACTGGTGTCAACAAGGGTTGTACCCGGACGTGTTGATGCTGCACCCATATCCAGAATGTCTGCTCCCTCTCGCAGCATTTGTTCAGCAAGCCTGATGGCGTCCATGGGATTGCGGTACCTGCCTCCGTCGTAAAAAGAATCGGGCGTTAAATTCATAATCCCCATTACCAGAGGTACCGATAAATGCTTAATTTTGCCCCTGAAGTTTAGGGTCTCCTTTGGACAAAAAAATGTATCTTTAGCCATTCGGTCCTTTACTTTTGTAACTATCAAACTTCAGCAATGAGCGAAATGACAAAAACCGATCAGCAATATTCAGCCATCCGGGAGATCTGTAAGGATGTATTCTTAAAAAAGATGCAGGACTATGGCAGTGCCTGGCGGATATTGAGGCCACCATCACTTACAGACCAGATATACATCAAAGCACAACGGATCCGCTCATTGCAGAGCAAAGGTACGCAAAAAATCGTTGAAGGAATCGCTCCCGAATTTATCGGCATTGTGAATTATTCCATCATGGCTCTGATACAACTGGAGCTCGGAACAAGCGACCAGGCCGATATGCAGCCAGAACAAGCGCAAGTGCTTTATGAGGATTATTTTGAGAAGGCCGGAAGGCTGATGCATGATAAGAATCACGATTATGGTGAAGCCTGGCGCGAAATGAGGGTGTCGTCTCTGGCAGATATCATCCTGATGAAGCTCTTGCGGGTCAAGCAAATTGAAAATAATAAAGGAGTTGCATCTTTTTCTGAGGGTATTGATGCCAGCTATTTCGATATCGTCAACTACGCTGTTTTTGCCCTGATTAAACTGGAGCTTGAGTCTTGATTAATAAATTAAAGGATTTCAACTGTGCTTAAATTCCTGACCAGACGTCTTGCTTACGGCCTGCTGGTGCTTTTTGGTGTTGTAACGGTAGTTTTTTTGCTTTTCAATGTGCTTCCGGGTGATCCGGCGCGGATGATGCTCGGGCAGCGAGCTGATCTTGCCTCAGTCGAATCAATCCAAAAGGAACTGGGCCTCGACAGACCATTGCATAAGCAATACCTGCATTACCTGAATGATATCTCACCGCTTAGCCTGCATCGAACAGATCATTTAAATAGTCTGATCTATCTTGATGCCGGTTCTTATTCGTACAAGTCACTGATACAGACTGAAAGCCTTGCATTTGTCATAAAGAAACCCTATCTGAGGCGATCCTACCAAAGCAACCGTCTGGTGGGAGAGATCCTGATCACGGCGTTCCCGAATACTTTGTTGCTTGCTTCCGTTTCGATTTTATTTGCGATGATCATCGGTGTGATAATGGGTACATTTATCGCTTTGCAGCGCAGCGTTCTGCCGGGAAGGGGCGCGCTCATCTTCTCAGTCATTGGAATGTCTCTGCCATCATTCTTTGCTGCTATCATCATGGCATATGTTTTTGCCTATCTGCTGGGTGACATCACAGGACTTAATATGACCGGCTCACTTTGGGAAGTGGATGACTTCGGAAGGGGTGAATATCTTTCGGTAAAAAATATCATTCTTCCCGCAATTACCCTTGGGATCAGGCCATTAGCAATTGTGACAGAGCTTACAAGAAGCTCCCTGAGCAAGGTTATGGCACTTGATTATATTCGGACGGCGCGTGCCAAAGGCCTTTCAGAATACCGTATTATTACCCGGCACGCAATGAAAAATGCAATGAACCCGGTGATTACGGCTATATCCGGTTGGTTTGCCTCGCTGATGGCCGGTGCTGTTTTTGTGGAATATGTGTTCGACTGGAAAGGGATTGGTGTTGTAATTGTAGATGCACTGGAGCATTACGATTTTCCCGTTCTGATGGGCGCCGTATTGCTGATTTCTGTTGTGCTTGTCCTTGTTAATATAATGGTTGATGTCGTTTATGCCTGGTTGGATCCACGCGTCCGGCTTCAATAAAATGAAAAATTGTAACTTTACAGATTCAAAAAAAAATATCATGAGAAAAAAAATAGTAGCCGGAAATTGGAAAATGAACCTTTCTGCTGAAGAAGCCATGGCACTTGCCAACGAGCTCAAACAAAAAATTGATCATCAACTTGATACCGGGGGTCCCAGGCAAAATGGTGCACTGCCCCGGATTTTGCTCTTCCCTCCCTATGTGTATCTGAGTGGTCTGATTGAAGTGTTTCGTAATTATGAAGGGCTGTCAATTGGTGTACAAAATATCTATCAGGAGGAAAAAGGTGCCTATACAGGAGAAGTATCACCGCTTATGGTGCGCTCTATGGGCGGAACTCACACGCTGATAGGCCACTCTGAAAGACGGATGCACTTTAATGAAGATGATGAACTTCTTGCAAAAAAGACCGCACTCGCTTTGAAGAACGGATTGATTCCTGTTTATTGCTGTGGCGAAATGCTGCCGGAACGGGAAACCGGCAAGCATTTTCAGGTTGTTGCCGAACAGCTAAAGAAGGGAGTGTTCTGGATGAAGGAGGAAGAAGCCGGTAACATCATCATTGCTTATGAGCCGGTTTGGGCAATCGGAACAGGACAAACCGCCAGCCCTGATCAGGCGCAGGAAATGCACGCCTATATCAGACAGCTGATCGCAGATCAGTATTCAAATAAAATGGCTGACAGAATGACCATTCTTTACGGCGGAAGTTGCAATGCAAAAAATGCTGCTGAACTGTTTGCAAAAGAGGATGTGGACGGCGGCCTGATCGGTGGTGCTTCTCTTAAAGCAGATGATTTCTTCCGGATCATTCAATCGTTTTAAAGGTGAACTGTCTGAGTGCATGTTAAACACATGATTTTGATTTCCCATTTCGCTTCTGTCAATAATTATTCAGAGTAAATCATTCACTATGAACTATATTGAGATAAAGTGTGCCGTTGAACCTGTTGAACCGTGGACGGAAATTCTGATTGCGGAGCTTGCGGATGTTGGTTTTGAGAGCTTTTCAGAAGAAGAAAACGGTTTTAGAGCATATATTTCAGCTTGTGATTATCGGGCTAAGCCTGTAAAAGAGATATTTGAAAGGAAGCGGGACTTCGGGCCTGAAAAACTTTCGTTTGAAGTTACGAAGATTGGCAGCAAGAACTGGAATGCTGTCTGGGAAGGAAATTTTGAGGCTGTTACCATTGGTGACAGTTGCCACATTCGTGCACCCTTTCATCCGCAAAATCCGGATGTCGGTTATGACATTGTGATCGAACCCAAAATGTCTTTCGGTACCGGACATCATGAAACCACATCGCTGGTTGTGGAATGGCTTATTGAAACCGGTCTTCAGGGTAAATCTGTTCTGGATATGGGTTGCGGAACAGGTGTTCTGGCTATTCTGGCTGCAAAGAAGGGTGCCCGGCCTGTAACTGCCATTGATAACTACCTTTTTGCATACGAAAATACCATCGAAAATGCAGAAAGAAATGGTGTCAGCGACATCAAAGTGCTGCATGGCGATGCAAAGCTGCTGGGCGATGAAACATATGATGTCGTGATAGCCAATATCACGAGAAATGTGCTTCTGGAAGATATGCTGGTTTACACCAAGGTTCTGAACCCTGGTGGTATGATGTTTTTAAGCGGCTTCCTCTCCTTTGACAGAGATATTATTTTTGCCGAAGCAACGAATCTTGGGTTGCGAAATGGCGGTGAAAAGACCCTGAGAGACTGGGTTTCATTAAAACTCATAAAACCACAGGCGGATGTTTGAATATAGCAGTATGTATTTGATAGTTTTTTTGATTTTGTTGATTGCTTACCTGATTGGTTCTATTCCCACGGCAGTGTTGGCAGGGAAGTGGTTTCGTGGAATTGATGTCCGGGAACATGGCAGCGGCAATGCCGGTGCTACCAATGCCATGCGTGTGCTTGGCCCAAAAATTGGGTTCACCGTGCTGATCATTGATGCAATGAAAGGTGTTGCAGCTATATTTCTGGCTCTCCTGGTTAAAGATGCTTTTACGGTTGAGGAGCAATTTGTTGTTTTTCAGTTGCTTTTGGGTGCAGCTGCCATTGTTGGCCATGTGAAGCCTGTTTTTGCTGCCTTTAAAGGAGGAAAAGGAGTTGCTACGTTGGTTGGTATTGTCATCGTTATTTTTCCGGAGGCATTTTTGATTTGTCTGGGTTTGTTTCTGCTTGTTTTTCTGATCTCACGTTATGTCTCATTGGCTTCACTGACAGCTGGAATTGCATTGCCCATTGTTGCGTTGCTGGTTCAGGATAGCATACTCATGCCCAAGCTGGTTTTTGCAGTTGCGGTGGCCCTGTTTGTCCCCATTACACATATCAACAATATCAGAAGATTGCTTCGTGGTGAAGAAAACCGAATGATATTTAAGAAAAAATAAGGTATTTCCGTCATTTCTTTGAACAGAGAATGGTCTTTTCTCCAATTTTTTGGTTAATTTTGTTAGGGTAGTTTATTTATGTTCATAATGTTTGAATTGTGAAGACAAGATTTTTGCTAATAATTCTGGTGGCTGCCAATTTATTGTATGCTTGTTCTTTCGTACCCTTTACAGGGCGCCGCCAGTTGCGAATGATGCCGGAAGGACTCCTGGGTGATATGGCCGCTGCAAACTACCAGGGGTTTATGGATACAAATACAGTTGTGCCTGCTTCGGATTCACGTGCTCAAATGGTACAAGGGAGTGGAGAAAGAATTTCTGCTGCTGTGATAAATTACCTGAAAGAAACCAACCAGGCTTCGCGGGTTCAGGAATTTGACTGGGCTTTTAATCTGGTTGAAAATGATCAGGTCAATGCCTGGGCGATGCCCGGTGGCAAAGTAGCCATCTACACTGGTATGCTGAATTTGACTAAAGACGAGAATGGTTTGGCTGTCGTGATGGCGCACGAAATTGCACATATTGTTGCCAGGCACGGAAACGAAAGAATGAGTCAACAGCTTTTGCTCACAATGGGAGCAGTTACGTTGGATATAGCGTTGCGTGAAGAACCTGAAATGACACGTGACCTCTTTATGATTGCCTATGGCGTAGGAGGAACCCTCGGAAGTCTGGCTTACAGCAGACAGCACGAATCTGAAGCTGATGCACTGGGGATGGTTTTTATGGCAATGGCCGGATATGACCCCTCACATGCGATTCCATTCTGGGAACGAATGTTAGATCATAGTGAAGGGCCACAACCGCCGGAGTTTCTAAGCACGCATCCTGCACATCAATCCAGAATTGATGCGGCAAAGGAATATTTACCCGAAGCAATGAAGTATTATAAACAAAAATAACTCCAACACAATATGACCTGGTTGATCGTTTTAAGCCTGATTGTTGCAGGAGTTGTTTTTCTGCTGCTTGAGATCCTGGTTGTTCCGGGTTCCACTGTTGTCGGACTTTTTGGACTTGCGCTTGTCATTGGTGGCATCGTGGTCTCTTTTAATCATTATGGAGTTGAAGTTGGTGTCTTTACCCTCGCCGGCGCGCTTGTCGTCAGCATGCTTGGGATCGGCATCGCACTTAGGTCGAATACCTGGAAAAAGGCTATGCACAGTTCATCACTGGATGGCCGTGTCAATGTCGTTGAACCGGATAAAGTGAACAAAGGCGATGAAGGGATCAGTATTACCCGTCTTAACCCTATGGGGAAAGCCATGATCGGGGATGAATATTATGAAGTTACGTCAAAGGATAATCTGATACCGGAGAACACTCCTGTTGTCATTGTTAAAGTTGATGGAAATCGAATTATTGTTAAATCAAAAGAAGAATAAATTATGGAAAACATTGGAGTTATTATTGCCATTGCCCTTGTGAGTATCGTGGGTTTATGGATCATTTTTTACTTTATTCCAGTAGGATTGTGGTTTTCTGCACTGGTGTCGGGAGTACGAATCAGTCTGCTGCAACTTGTACTGATGCGCTGGAGGAAGATTCCGCCTGCTGTGATCGTCAATAACCTGATCTCTGCAACAAAAGCCGGACTGACCCTCAACCGAAATGATCTGGAGGCGCACTACCTGGCCGGAGGTCGTGTAAAGGCTGTTGTTAATGCGTTGATCAGCGCCGATAAGGCAAATATTCCACTTGATTTTAAAACGGCAACAGCCATTGACCTTGCCGGACGAGATGTGCTTGAAGCCGTGCAGATGTCAGTAAAACCGAAGGTGATCAACACACCTCCTGTTGCTGCTGTAGCCAAGGACGGTATCCAGCTTATTGCCAAAGCCAGGGTTACCCTGCGCGCCAATATTAAACAACTTGTTGGTGGTGCCGGCGAAGAGACCATCCTTGCAAGGGTAGGTGAAGGGATTGTGACTTCCATCGGGTCAGCCCAACACCATAAACAGGTATTGGAAAACCCGGACAGTATTTCAAAAGTTGTTCTTTCCAAAGGACTTGACTCTGGAACAGCTTACGAGATCCTTTCTATAGATATTGCAGATATCGATGTTGGTAAAAACATCGGTGCGATGCTGCAGATCGATCAGGCTAATGCCGATAAGAATATTGCACAGGCCAAGGCTGAGGAAAGACGTGCCATGGCAGTTGCTGCAGAGCAGGAGATGAAGGCCAAGGCGCAGGAAGCAAGAGCCAAAGTAATTCAGGAAGAAGCTGAAATTCCGAAAGCGATCGCCGAATCATTCAGAAGCGGTAACCTCGGAATTATGGATTTCTACCGAATGGAAAATATCAAAGCGGACACATCCATGAGAGACCAAATCGGTCGTCCGGGAAGTTCACGCACCAGTAAAGGCAAATCAGACGACAGTACCAAATAAGTCTGATCACATATAACCAGAGGCCATCTGCCAATCCAGGGCAGATGGCCTTTTTTACTGATACAATGGCAAACTCTGTTTTTAGCACTATCTTTGCAGGGTTTAGCCCTGGTAAAAACGACATCTTCGAATTCGATTATGGATTTTAATATCATATTTGATTACCCCCTCTGGTTTTTATTGTTATGCCTGCTGACAGGTTTTCTGTACAGTGGGTTGCTTTATTACCGAAACAACAAGGATGGGTTTGGGAAAATACTGAAAACAACATTGGCTGTTTTTCGGTTTTTAACAGTCAGTATCATAGCTTTTTTACTCCTCGCTCCATTGGTTGAAAAACGGATGTACGAGGTGGAAGATCCGATGCTGATCTTTCTTCAGGATAACTCTGCATCCATCAATATGGTTCATGACTCTTCCTATTACAGAACGGACTATCAGGAAGAGATAAGGCTCTTTCTGGATCAGATGTCAGATAATTTTGACACCCGCTTGTATGGTTTTGGAGAGGAGTTTATCCAGCTGGATACACTGGATTTTACTGGTCGTGCAACCAATATGTCGCAAGTTTTCAGAGAAATAGACGCGCGATACAGCAATAGAAATATTGGTGCGGTGATCATCGCGGGTGATGGGATATACAACAGGGGCGTAAATCCCGTTTTTTCTGCTTCTCGTGTGTCGTATCCGATCTACACGCTGGCGTTGGGAGATACCATGCCACGCCGCGACGTGATTTTGCGCGATGTCAATCACAACAGAATTACCTATCTCGGAAACCGTTTCCCGGTAGAGATCACCGTGGAGGCTTTTGAAAGCAAGGACCTGAACAGCCGACTAATTATAGCACATGAGGGTACAGAACTGTTCTCGGAAATGATTGCGTTCTCTTCCAATCATCATATTGAAACAATAAGCCTTTATCTTGATGCAGAACAGGCCGGTATGCAACAATATGAAGCAACACTATCTCCCTTGCCGGATGAAGTAAGCCTTCAGAATAACAGCCGGTCTTTCTTTATCGATGTAATTGACGGAAGACAACAAGTTCTGATACTGGCCAACAGTCCGCACCCGGATATCGGGGCAATCAAACAATCTTTAGAGGATAACGATCATTACGAAGTTGATGCTTTCCTGATCAATGATTTTAACGGCAACCTTGAGGCGTATGATCTGATCATCCTGCATCAGTTGCCTTCGCAACAAAATCGGGCACGGAAGGTGTTCGATCACGTTTCTGAAAATCAAACGGCCATCTTGTTTATATTAGGGAGCCAAACCGATTTGAATGCCTTCAATGACCTACAGCAGCTTTTAAGCCTGCAACCCCGTTCACAAGAGCTGACCGAGGTGTTGCCCGAATACAACCGTGCATTTGTGCATTTTTCTTTGCAGGAAACAGTTGTAAACCTGTTTCCTCTTTTGCCTCCGTTGTATTCACCGTTTGCTCGCTATCAGGCTACCGCTGATGCAAGTATTATGCTATATCAAAAGGTTGGCCAGGTTGTTACAGACCAACCCCTTGTTCTTTTCTCCGGCGACGGACAAACCGGTATCATAAGCGGTGAAGGGATTTGGAGATGGCGTTTAAACGCATTTTTGCGTCACGGAAACCATGCTCCGATTGATGAGTTGTTATCACGAATCGTGCAGTACCTCTCCATTCAGGAAGACCGTAGCCGCTTCCGCGTTAGATCCGAACAGCTTGTCTATGAGAATGATCCGGTTCTTTTTGAAGCAGAGTTGTACAACCGAAGCTTTGAGCTGGTGAATGATCCTGAGGTACAACTTTTTATTACCAATGAAGAAGGCGTGGAATTGCCCTATATTATGTCCAGGACATCCAATGCATACCGTCTGGATGCAGGAACTTTTCTTCCGGGAAGCTATCAATGGGAGGCAAGGGTTACCCTTGGAGGCGAAGTATTTGAAGAATCAGGGATTTTTACCGTTTCTCCTCTCGATATTGAAAACCTGCAAACCATTGCCAATCATACACTGCTGTATCAACTGGCTGATCAAAGCGGAGGAGTGATGTTCTACCCGGGTCTGTGGCAGGAAATGCAGATGCATTTAAACAACAGGGACGATATCAGGCAGCGGCTATACGCACACAGGGAGTACGTTGAGATCGTAAATATGAAATTGCTGTTCTTTATTATCCTGTTTTTTTTAACCATCGAATGGTTTGTTCGTAAAAGAAGTGGCGGGTATTAAGATCGATTTTGGGTATCATTAATTAACCGATGTGCTATTTGTTGTTAAAACCCTTGACGCGTTTCAAAATAATATATTTTCCAACCATCTATTACAGTTTTATGGTCATATACTTTGGCTTTTTCAAGGAAATGTGGGGCCAGCGTGTCTCTTTCTCTGACCAGCAAAACATTGCCCGGAGCAGATAACCTTTCGAACTGTTTGGGCTCAAGAACAAGGTTTTTTAAATTGTCTTTCCAGGTGTCATCTTTTTCAAACCATACATTCCTGTCAAGACTTCTTCGTCCGTCATATAATGAGATTACGTTGAAGTCGGTATTGAAAAGCATGGAAGGCAGACGTCTGTTATACACAAGAATGTGATTTGTATCGGGCAGCTTTTCCTCAATAAAGGCTGCGACATAACGGGTGTCTTTAACCCTTTTTGGGTTTTCCATAAAAATATAGGGTGTAATAAGCGCAATTCCATACATAAATATTGCTGCAGCCAGAATCGGTTTTTCAGTTATCTTAATTGGCAGGAATTTTATTGATATGAGTATCGTAGCTGTTATTATCAAAAAGAAATATATATATAGGGAATAAATAAGATCTGAAAAAACAGGAGCAATCGCCATTGAACCAAGAATGATCAAATGAAAAACAAACTGTATTCTACTCCACACCTTTTGGCTTTTATTGGTCATGGTAAACCACATCCAGATTGCACCAATCGCAATTGCTGCGTAGACAGGCAGAACGTATAGCAATAGTTTCGACTGACTTAGTGAAAAGAAAAACAGCGGGGGGATAATCCACATGAGAATGATGATCCCATTGGTCATTTTAAAATGCTTTAATTGAAAAATTCTGACTGATAGCACAAAAAGCCATGGAAAGCTTAGTGCAGGGACAATGGCCAGATAGTACCACCAAGGTTCATTCCGGCTGAAAACATCCGCTGTGAGCCGCTCAACAGTATGCCTTATTACAAAATAATCAAAAAAACGTGCATCCTGAATATAGAGATAGATAAACCATGATAACCCAATCGCCAGCATGATGATGACTCCCGTTATGTGGTGAATAATGGATTTTTTGGGTTTTAAGCCTCCGATGTAAGTACCCAGGATGATAAATAACGGGAAAATAAATACAACAGGACCCTTCGTGAAGAACCCTAGTCCCATAGAAAAATAAAACAGCAAAAGATAGGCTTTTTTGTGTTGTATTGCAAATTTCAGCCAGGATAATGCTGAGATCAATACAAAGGTTGTTAAGTATACATCAGTAGTTAATGCCCTGGATGACATGTAAATGCCGGGTAGGGAAAAATAGAGTACTGCTGATAAAAACGCATGCCTGTCGTCTTTTAACAATAACCTGGCTATGCCGTAAACAATCAGCATTTGTAGTATAATGCCCATTTGCAGAAAAAAACGGGCCCCGACAACGTTTACACCAAATATTTTATATCCAACAGCAGTGACCCAATAAGTAAGAGGTGGTTTGTGATAATGCTGAATACCCATGAGTGTCGGGTGGAGGTAATCGCCCGATTCTACCATCTCCTTGGATATCTGTGCATACCTGGCTTCTGTAGTCTCTGTTACTGACCAATCGTTAATGTTTGCCAGCAAAGCAATAGCAGCTAAAATAGAAATAAATAAAAGCCTATGCTTTTTTATAATCTCTGTAACACTCAGATATTGCTTTTTTGTCGCCGGTTCTGTTGAGTAATGCAATATAAGATTGCGAGAATATATTATTGTACCAAAAAAGTGTCCGACAAAAAGAACTGCATCTTTTCGCATGATGGCATAGCCTATTATTAATAGAGATCCCAGCAGACTGATAATCCAAAATGATAGAGGAAATTCAGACTCTTTCATTTTTTCTGAATGAATCCATTGCACCACAAATCTTATTGTGAAGATAACCTGACCGATAGTGCCAAAGGTGAGCAGCATTACAGGAATATCCGGATTATGCAGTAACCCGTCAATTGATTTAAACGAAAAAATGAGTAATCCCAGAAGAAAAAGAACAGGTAAAATCAGAAAAGTACTTCTTAAAAAATGCGGGAACTTATTCCAGTTGTTTTTAAGCTGAAGATTCCTTATGTATATATAATAAGTTACAGCCTGACCTCCAATGATAACAATGTCGTTGCGCAGAAATCCATAAATCACGAGCAAAAGAGAGGCCAATAAACTTAGTTGCCAGAAAACTATTGGTGAAACAACTTTGCCTGCAAGTTCAGACTTGGTAAGCTGCACTATAAATCTTGCAGCAAACAGGGCCTGTGCAACCATCCCCAGCCCAAGAATTAAATAGTAATCCATATGCTTAAAAACTCTTAATCGTTATCCTTAAGTTTGTAATTGATCATTCTTTTCTTCATCCAGTAAACAGCAAGTGTGTCAATGAACGGTTGAATAATCCTGTTGGAAAGATGGTATTTTGCTTGTCCTTCAATCCTTGGGAAATGGCGTACCGGAATCTCTTTCACAGTGCCGCCGAGGCTTTGTACCAGAGCCG
>SKSI01000185.1 GCA_007123065.1 Bacteroidales bacterium | reverse complement strand
GGTCCCTGGCCGGATTCGGGAAAACGCTGATCCTGGTTTGTTCAACAATGATGGTGGATGTGGTGTTGCTAACAATGGCTTCACCCTCCATCATAACAGAACAAAGTGTCTCATTATTGATTGCTTCAACGGTATAAGTGCCGTCATTCACTAATCCAAACGACAGCGCATCACCCGTCCCTGCCTTTTCTGCAACCACACCCTCATCATTAAGAATAAGAAGGTAATCAACACCTGTTTCACTGCCACTCAATCCAACTTCAGCGCCCTCTTCCGGATCGGCGTAAGAACCACCTCCTGTAACGGAAAACACTTCCGGTACCGGCAAAAGTTGCACGGTAAGGGTGTCGGTTGGCATGTTGCAATTGCCTTCGGGGTCTTCTGCGATCACATAATACAACCCCGGTTCTTCGTAAGGGCCAAAAACCAGCTCATCTCCCGTGCCTGCCTGAGGATCGGAGAAGGGGGCGTCGTTTTTCCACAACACATAGCTTACCTCCTCTTCCGAGCCATCAAGTAAAAACTGAAAACTTGCGTCATTTTCGCAGAACGTTCCTTCAACAGAAAGGTCAAAAACCGTGGGTGCGTTATCGTACACGAATACCTCCACGGTGTCCATGCCGGGTAACCCATTTTGGTTTTGCACAACCGCCTTGAAAAGCCCTTCGTCAAAAACGTTGAACTCCGGTTCGTTTGAAACCACCTCTCCTGACACAAGGTCGATCCAGGTGTAAGTGTATCCTGGCTGAAAACCGAGGTCGAAAGTATGAACTGCGCCCGGACAGATAAATACATCATCTCCGAGGTCAACAATGGGGTGGCCCTCATAAGCCAGGGAGAGGTTGTCAATGATCAGCTCACTGCCATCTGTAAGGTTTGGAGAAGCGGATGAGAGGATAATGATGTTTATGGAATCGGGCTGTTCATAGCTTAGATAGAAGATATCGAATTCAAAACCGGTGTATGCTGCTTCAGGTGTAAAGTTGGTGCCACCAACAGCGATGGTATCCTTGTTGTTGGTTTGTGCATTGTAGCGTGTAAGCATCAGGAGAATGGCCCCAAAATCGGAGCCGGAAGTTGCATATTTATAATATCCGCTCAGGTCCGAGGGTCTGTCTGCGAAAGGGACTCCGAGAAACTCAGATGCCTCCGGATCTACAATGTTCAGGTTCAGCGTTCCAAGTGTCAGCAGGCCTGGTACTTCTTGGTCCAGTATTGTGCCTGAAGTAATTTTTGCGGCATAACTGCCGGTGTAACTATCGGAAGTTTGTGTAACAGTTGTGAGAAAGAAGGGAAACCCCGATGTTTCAGCGTTAGGAGAATCCCAAAACTCAGGGTTGCCGAAGTTCTCTGATGGCCAACTTTCAAAATTACCGTTTGGGATTTCCTGTTGTGCATACAATAAATTGCCAATCAAAAAGAACAATGTAAGAAAAGACAAAAAAAGTAATCGCATAGCTTGGTTTTCTTGATGTTATTAATCTTTTAAAAGTTCTGGTGTCATGTCAACGCTAGCATTGACACGACACTAGTCAATCCGGTATATCTCCATCACCTTATTCAGAATGTCCTCAAATCCGATGTTGAGGTCTTTCAGCAAACCTGTATGAATATCGAACACCCAGCCATGCACCCTAAGTCCTCTTTCTTTATAAGCACGCTGAACCACCGCTGTTTTGGTTACATTCACACATTGTTCCAAAACATTCAATTCAACGAGCCGGCGGTATCTTTGTTCAACATCTTCTGTTTTGTTTAGTTCGTTCTGATGAAGGCGGTACACATCGCGGATGTTTCTTAACCAGGGGTTCAGCAGACCCAGATCCGCAGACTCCATGGCAGCCTTTACACCACCGCAATTGTAATGGCCGCATACCACAATGTCCTGCACCTTTAAAATATTTACTGCGTATTTGATTACTGACATCACGCTGAGATCGGTGTTGGGAACCATATTGGCAATGTTGCGGTGTACAAAAACCTCTCCCGGAGCCATTCCCATAAGTTCCTCTGTCGATACGCGACTGTCGGAGCACCCAATGTACAACAGTTTTGGGTCTTGATCCCGGGCCATTTTTGAAAAATACTGATCGTCAGTCTTGAGTTTTTCTGCGACCCAATGTCTGTTGTTGTCGAAGATATCTTTAAGCCTCATCTGTGTTTTTGTTTATTGTTCCTCAAAGATACATGAGAATTCCGGAAAGTTCACTATCTTGTCAGGCTCAAAAAAAATGCGTTTTGTTCAGCACAATATGATTAAAGAAAAATGCTTCTACCCGATGTTTCAGGATCACCTTGACAGGCAGGTCTCTGATACCCTGATGATCAAGCTGGTCTCTATTGTTGTGGTGTTGTTTTTTTTCTTGTTTACCGATCTATACTTAATGGATCTTGCCAACGCTGCTTTAATCAGGGTGATTGCCTTGGCACTTACGGTTTTCATGCTTTTTTATCATATCTTCAACCCCAAACCATCCCGTCAAAAAACAAAACTTTACCACATAACGCTAACCGGCTATTTGCTGATGATGTATGCCTTGCTGTTGGTTTACCACCGTGCATCAGATGATTATTCTGCCATAGTCGTTGGCCTCATTCTGGTTATCTTTTTAGTATCTCTTGAGTTGAGGGCACACCTCATCAGTACAATTATAATTTATTTTGCCCCTGCTGCATTGTTTGTTCTGGTCCTGGTTTTTTTCTTCCCGCCTTCTGTATATCACATCATGAACTTAATCAACGTCATTCCTATGCTGGCTTTGGGGTTTATGTTGAACAGGATACAACACAGATTCAGATACAGGATATTTGCTGCTAATCACGAATTGCTGCTTGCCAATAAGGATCTGGAGCGTTCAGGTCAGCAATTGAAACAAATGGTTGCCACCAGGGACAAGTTTTTTTCCGTGCTTGCACACGACCTGCGCAGTCCTTTTACTGCGTTACTCGGGTTGTCAGAAATTGCGGCAAACCGAAACCCCCGTGAGGAGCCTGATGCCATCAAGGAAGATGTTGTTGTCCTCCATAATGCTTCCAAAACACTTTATAACCTGACAAGCAACCTGTTGCAGT
>SKSI01000133.1 GCA_007123065.1 Bacteroidales bacterium | reverse complement strand
GTTGAATGGACGCTGATCCCTGAAAACTGGTCCGGAAAAATTACAATACGATCCGGCATTGATGGAGATATTATCAATAATAATGTTGAAAGGTACAGCGACCTGAATCAGGATCACCTGGATGTGTACGATAAAGGTACTTTTGATAAAAATTGTATTTATCTGTCGGCGCGCACCAGGCAATCAGATATTCGGATGACCCAGGCAACCTGGACCCGGCTGATCATCCATGATGAAGATATCCTCCCGGAGCAAAATCTTATCGAACAAAATGCCTTCATTGCCGGCGACTATACCCTGAATTGTGAAAAGCTCGTGCCGCTGCGTGTCGAAAAGCTGGCAGCGATATATACTTCCCGGGATATGGCGATCAGTGATCCGCTTACCGAGTCAAAAACGAAATTGCCACGTTTGCAATCGTTTTCCTTGCTTGTGAAGCGTAACAGAATGGCATGGCAACTGATATGGGACTACAATGATGTGTGGGTTGATTCCTCTGAAGATGACCAACGCCTGATCCGGATGCATATTTTCCATTTGTATCAGACCGTTTCCGGCAACAGCATGGATTATGATATCGGAGTGCCCGCAAGGGGTTGGCACGGGGAAGGTTACCGCGGACATATCTTTTGGGATGAATTGTATATTCAACCTTTTATTGACCTGCATTATCCTCAGTTATCACGGTCGCTGCTTTTGTATCGTTATCGCAGGCTTCCGGAAGCGTACCTGCTGGCTAAAAAATATGGATACCGCGGCGCTCTTTTTCCCTGGCAAAGCGGCAGCAACGGTCGGGAGGAGACCCAGAAAATTCACTTGAATCCCAAATCGGGCCGATGGCTGCCGGATGTATCCCATCTGCAGTACCACATCAATGCTGCGGTTGCTTATAATGTGTGGCATTACTATCAGAGTACGGGGGATATGGATTTCCTCAATACATATGGTGCGGAAATCATCCTGTCTACTGCGCTCTTCTGGTCGGATCTGGCCCGTTTCAATCCACAGAAGGGACGTTATGAGATTCTTGGCGTGATGGGACCGGATGAATATCATACGCATTATCCGGATGCTGAGAAGCCCGGACTGAATAATAATGCCTATACGAATGTGATGGCTGTTTGGGTTATCGGAAAAGCACTTGAACTTTTTGAGCTCTTCGATAAATCCTGCTGCGACAAGATTGCAGAAAAAATCGGCCTCACAGATGAAGACCTCAGCACCTGGAAGGAAATGACCCGAAAAATGTTTATTCCATTCCATGATGCGGGGATTATCTCCCAGTTTGAGGGTTATGAAAAGCTTAAAGAGCTTGACTGGGATCATTATCATGGAAAACATGGCGAGTCAATTCGCCTGGATCGCATCCTCGAGAGCGAAGGGGATTCTCCCAACCACTATAAAGCAAGCAAACAGGCTGATGTGCTCATGCTTTATTATTTGTTCTCCTGTGAGGAGCTGACAAGAATTTTTGCTAAGCTGGGATATGACTTTAATCCGGACAGCATTCCTCATACAATAGATTACTATTACAAACGTACATCCCACGGATCCACGCTGAGCCAGGTGATCCATGCCTGGGTGTATGCTCGTTCACATCGTGAATTATCCTGGAAAAGTTTTAAAAAGGCACTTGTAGCTGACTACAAAGATGTTCAGGGAGGGACTACACACGAGGGGATCCACCTGGGAGCAATGGCAGGTACGCTGGACCTGTTGCAAAGATGCTATTCGGGCCTGGAGATCAGGGATCACGTGTTATGGTTGAATCCGCAGCTTCCGGACGATATTACTGAGATGTCATTTAAAGTGCGTTACCGCAGCCACTTGATCCGGTTGAAAATGAACAGGAAACAGATCGGGGTAGACTGTGATAAAGGCTGGGCCGAGCCGGTATATATCGGCATAGGCGGCCGGCGGTATAAATTTGAATCGAATGACAGAAAAACTTTTAATATTGAAAAAGGTTAATCCTTTTGCCTGATTAAATTATGAACTTAGTGTAAACCTTTGTGAAATTCTGGTTTATTAATGATGATCTTTTTGATTTAAAAATAATAACATATGAGACTTTTAATAATTTCCAACCGGTTGCCCGTTGCAGTTCATAAGGAAAACGGTGAATATGTTGCTGAAAAAAGTGCCGGCGGACTGGTTTCCGGTATGAGCGACTACTTAAAGACCCTAGGAAAGACAAAGGGGCAGATCACCGAATACTTATGGATGGGATGGCCCGGATTGTCAGTAAAACCAAAAGACCATGATATTGTAAGACAGAAGGTGAAGGAAAACTTCGACGCGGATCCGATCTTTCTTGAAAAAGAGCTGATGGACAATGTTTATCTGGGGTTTTGCAACAAGACCATCTGGCCTTTATTCCATTATTTTCCGCACCATGCACGTTTTGACATGGACTTCTGGGCAGACTATCAAAAAATGAACGAAATTTTTTGTGAAGAGATATTAAGAGTTCTGAAACCGGATGATGTGATTTGGGTACACGACTACCATCTGATGCTGCTTCCCGGACTTTTGCGCGAGAAGGTTACCAATCCGATTGGTTTTTTCCTGCATATTCCTTTCCCGACCTATGAAATGTACCGGTTGCTGCCTGGAGAAAGCAGGACAAAAGTGCTTGAAGGGCTTATGGGATCGGATCTGATTGGTTTCCACACCCACGATTACAGCCAATATTTCCTGAGATGTGTGCTCAGGGTCCTGGGTAAGGAAAACCATATGGGACGCGTTGACATGCCCGACCATACCGTTGAGGTGGAAACTTTCCCGATGGGCATCGATTATGACAAATTCCACAATATGGATGTTTCACAATACAGATCACGCAAAGCCGGACCCGGTGAACCCAAAATGGTGCTGTCGGTCGACCGTCTGGATTATTCCAAAGGGATCGTCAACCGACTGAAAGGGTTTGATCTTTTCCTTCAGCAGCATCCTGAATGGCACGGAAAGGTATACATGAGCATGATCGTTGTTCCGTCGCGCACGGGTGTCAGTACTTATCTGCAGATTAAAAAGCGTTTGGATGAGTTGGTGGGCAGGATCAACGGACAATAC
>SKSI01000061.1 GCA_007123065.1 Bacteroidales bacterium | reverse complement strand
CGATGACTGCCGCTGATGATGACTGGATCAGAGCCGGCCGGTTAAGAAAAAAAGCTGAAGCTGGAGATAAAGAGGCTGCAAAGAAGCTCAAAGAGATGGAGAATACACAGATGATGGAGGTTGTGGATGATGAACAGGCAGATGAGTCAGAAAAATCCCAGGACAATATGAAATCAAATTTTCAAATCATCAAGGGCGACATCACAACACAACAGCTTGATGCCATTGTAAACGCAGCCAACAACTCGCTCCTTGGCGGTGGTGGTGTTGACGGTGCCATACACAGGGCTGCCGGAAAAGAATTAATTGAAGAATGCAAAACACTTAATGGCTGCGAAACAGGTCAAGCTAAGATAACCAAGGGGTACAAGCTGCCAGCAAAATATGTTATTCATACCGTAGGCCCGGTTTGGAGAGGTGGTGACAAGAACGAAGAAAAGCTGCTTGAAGGTTGTTATCGTAATAGCTTGAAGCTCGCCGTTGAGCATAACATCAAAACCATTGCCTTCCCTTCTATCAGCACCGGCGTTTACGGGTATCCCATTGAAAAGGCAAGCATAGTTGCCCTCAAAACCATCCATGACTTCCTGGAACAACACGAATCAATCAAGAAGGTGGTGATTGTTTGTTTTTCGCAAAATGATTATGATGTTTACAGGGATAATCTGGATATGCTGGTTTAAGCTTCCCGGTTTGAAGGATTAGGCACTTTTATTGTCCAGGTGGTATCTTACTACTTTGGTGTAAACGTGCGAAAAACCCGGATACGTGACACGGAGAATGGATGTTTCAGTTCTCAGGTATTCTGGTGGCAAGCTGATGTAATCTATACACCACCGGAGTCCATTGTAAACGATATCCCGAAATATTCATTATTAGCTCAAAATTTGTTCAAAATCCTTATAATGCTGACAATAAGCATGTTACAAAGATGACTGCCATTGCTGAAAGACTGTAAGGTTCTCAGTAATTAATGTTATACGTTTTATTCGATCTAATAATTCCATCGTCCAGCTAATGCAATTCAAAAGCCCACCCTCAATGCCAATTTCGTTAATGTTTACCGTTTCAATGACCCTGTCGGGAAACGTTTCAGTCATGATGTTGAATGCCTCAGCATCCCTGTTTCCACTGACTTCAAAAACAGGCATGATGATCAGGTTTCCTGTTTCCAGGTAATTTACATAAGAACCAATGGCAGATTTCCCCTTTTCCCCAATCGGACACTCAAACATTGGAAGGTCAATATATTCGAGTTCTTTTTCTTTTAGTACCCTGTTCATCCTTGCTGTCCAGCTCTTATATTCATTGCGCCTGTCATTGCCAATGAGCGTGCTTTTATTCACAAAGCGCACATATCCATTGGAATCAGCTGCTCTGTAGGGTCTTCGGACTGCTTACCAAAATATCAAAGAACCTTTTTATAACCAATTGTCCCTCAGGTTAATTTAAGTGGACAGTAGTGATCTGGTATCTTTATGAATAATTCGTGTAATAATTGTCTTGAAAAAAAGGCCTGCTGCCAGAGCCAGCAGGCCTTGAGTTATTTACACCCAAAGGATTTACAGACAATGGTTTAAAAACTGAATTTGATTTTTGTATAAACCATGTTGTTGTCTGTAAATTGTCCAAAACGGCCTTCATCCCCCAGGAAGATATTTGCACCACCCAGTATTTCAAAACCATCGGTGAATTCGTAACTGACAGAAGGTCTGAGCAGGGCATCACCGTTATTCAGCCCGATGTAGCTGAAAAACGATACCCACAGCCGTTCGCGCAAATAATCTTTTCTTGCAAGAAATGTCATGGTGTTTTCAAACTTATCCTGCCTGATGCCTTCTTCATGGTCAACAATATATTCCTGTATGAACTGTCCGTTCAATGTCCAGCCAGCCAGCGAATAATCAATGCCAAGCATATAGTGCAAGTAGTTCTTTTCTGTAAGTGCATCCGGTATTGCCGGGTCTGTGGTTTGAAAACGTTTTCCGTCGTAATAAGCAGCTTCACCTCTTAACACAAAGCTGCTGACCGGCATGCTGAAGCTACCTCCACCCATCAGCAGGCGGTGATGCTCAGGTGTTACGGTTAGCCCGGTAAGCTGTCCGCTTTCAGGGTCGATGTGTCTTTGGAGGTGCATTCCTGGATCATCATCCCAGAAGTAACCACCAACAAGCTCAAGGTCCATGCGCGATCCCAGGCTGGAATAGCGAAGAAACAATTCACTGTTTTCCAGACGGGCCGGCACATCTTTCGCTGACAAGTCAAAAGTGGCAGGCGCCGGAAATTCCATCACCGGTCGCCAGATTGAACCTTCTTCCGGCTCTTTTGTGGGTGTGAATACGGGTGCCCAAACGAGCTCAAAGGTGCTTGAGCCACGGTAGTAGTTAAGCTTTGCTGCAGTAATACCCATGCGTATCTCATCAAAATCGGGCAATAAAAACTCGCGCATGTCTTTGGGCGACACCACATCGGTGATGAATACCCCTTCGGCTTTTCCATAAATGATTTGCTGCCGGCCAACGCGCAGGTCGAAGTTGTCGAAATACAGATCAAGGTAGGCTTCGCGCAGGCCCAGCTCCAGTTTGTTATCAAAATAGTGATATAAATAAGGGTTTACTACAAAAGCAGCATTGTTTCGCCGGCCCGAAATCTCCAGGTTTAATGTGTTTTGCAGGATTGAGAAATCGTTGTCGCCTCCGGTCAGTAATCCGGTATAATGGCGTGCATAACCGTTCCAGCGAATATCGTCCTGTGCATATAAGCTTCCTGTGAGTAAGATCACCAGGATGCTTGCAATTATGATGGTTTTTTTCATAGATGTTGGATGTTAGAAGTTGGATGTTAGATGTTGGATGTTGGATGTTGGATGTTGGATGTTAGATGTTGGATGTAAGATGTTGGATGTTAGATGTTGGATGTTGGATGATAGCTTCTGGAAGTGGAACTGTTTCAGAAGCAGTTCCAATCCTGGCATCAGCACATTTTCACGTTTTCACATTATTACAGGCCTAAGGTCATGGCGCGTTCCGTAAACTGGTTGTCGCGAATGCCCGTGTTGTATTGCACGTTTTTGATAGTCATAACGGT
>SKSI01000071.1 GCA_007123065.1 Bacteroidales bacterium | reverse complement strand
GAAAAATCATGTCTGGTGTTTGGTATGCCCGGCGAAGCAATCAAATACGGGGGTGCGCGAAAAGTGTTGACTCCCAAACAAATCGCGGATGAACTAATAGAATTGTATAAACTATAAACGCCTAAAAACATGAATACGGGTTTATATTTAAGCCAAGACAGTGATTACATTCTTGTAGCAGAAGACTCACAAGTACAGGCCAAACGACTGCAGTTCGTTTTTGAAAAACACGACATAAAAGGCAGCTTTTGCCATAACGGGGCAGATGCACTTGATCAGGCCATTAAGGAGAAACCTGCCCTGATCATCAGCGACATCATGATGCCTGTTATGAATGGTTATGAATTTTGTACAAAAGTAAAAGCAATTAAGGATCTGAGAGATGTCCCCGTGATACTGCTTACCTCATTGAATAATCCGCTGGACATAATTAAAGGTTTGCAAGCCGGAGCAGATAACTTTATTACCAAGCCTTATGATGAGGACTATTTATTATCCCGCATACGTTACCTGCTTGCCAACCGATATCTGCTCAGCCAGGGAGCAACCGATACCGGTATTGATATTATGTTTCATGGAGAACGCTTTCATATCAACTCAAGCAAAAAACAAATACTCGACCTGTTGTTATCAGTTTATGAAGCGGCTATAAACAGAAACACGCAACTCATTCATGCACAGCAACAATTGCAAATACTTAATAGTGATCTGCAATCAGCAAATCAAGAGCTTGAGTCTTTTGCCCATACAGTGTCGCACGATTTAAGATCACCGCTCAACGGTATATTAGGCTTTGCAGAATTGATAAAAGACGCATATAGCGATGTCATCGGGGAGGACGGGAATAAATACATTGACTGGATCCTGAAATCCGGGCAAGGTATGTCGGAGTTGATCGAAAAACTGCTTGAGTTCTCGCGGTCGAAAAAAGTTGACATATCACCGGAAGTAGTTAACTTAAGCGAGCTTGCTGTCGAAGTCGCCGAAGCCCTGCAAAAACCTAATTTCTCAAGCAACTATGATATTCGTATCCAGGAAGGTATGACTGCCAATGCCGATCCGGGGCTGATGAAGATCGTATTGAATAACCTCCTTGGTAATGCATTCAAATACAGTCGGAATACAGAATCACCTAAAATTATTTTTGCCAGTGGACATGATAGCGGCAAGGACTTTTACTATGTTCAGGATAATGGTGTTGGTTTTGATATGGCCAAGGCCGAAAACCTGCTTAAGCCCTTCATACGCCTGCATGCAGGGAAAGACTATTCAGGCAGTGGAGTGGGTCTTAGCACTGTAAACCGTATTATTGAACGGCATGGCGGTGAAGTATGGTTTGAGTCAGAACCCGGGCAAGGCTCAATATTTTATTTTTCGCTTGATTAATAACTGTGAAGGTTCGAGTAACCCAATATTTATGTGTCAAATTGTATGCAAATAAAAAATCAACCACCTACTAAAATCTCGTAAGTGGCTGATTTTCTTGTGACTCCGCCAGGATTCAAACCTGGAACCTTCTGATCCGTAGTCAGATGCTCTATTCAGTTAAGCTACGGAGCCGTTTGCGGGTGCAAATTTAAATATTTTTTCCTAATCCACATACGTTTCCCTGATAATTTCCTTTACTTTTTTGATGGTGGTATCATCTAACCGACCCAGAATTTTTAAAACGCGTTGTTTGTCTATTGTCCTAACCTGGTCCAATGCAACCATGCCATGAACATGCTGATGGTCAATAACTGCCCGTGTAGGATATCGCTTGCCGGAAGAGGTAACCGGCGCAACCACAATTGTTCGCAGGTTTTTGTTCATTTCATCCGGTGAAATGACAACGCAGGGACGGGTTTTTCGAATCTCACTCCCGATTGTTGGAGCAAGGTTCACCAATACAATTTCATATTGCATTATGTCCATTGTTAACATGCTTTAAATGGAAATTAAAGATCTTCATCTTCAAAAACATCATTCATCAGAAGCTGGTCATCATCCAGCTGGTGCATCTTTTTGAATGCTGTGTCCCAGTGTTGCCTGGCCTTGCTGATTGGTTTGAGTACGATTTGCTCATCTTCAAGAATCAGCTCTACATCTTCCTGGATGTTATATTTCTGAATAATATTCTTACTGAGCCGGATCCCCCGGGAATTTCCAATTTTTATAACACGAACCTGCATGTCATGATGTGTTTAGGTGCCATGAAACAAATCTACAAACGACTATTGTAATTACAAAGTTAGTACAATAATCAGAATAATAAAAATAAAGCAAAGAATCTTACGCTTGCTTGACAGCTGATTTGGGAATTATCCCTTTGGAAGTACCTGTCACCGATTGATAAGCCTCCTGATATCCGGCATAACTACTGTTTTTACCCATACCCCTCAATATTCTGATCCGCTCATTCAGTGGCGGATGGGTGCTGGAAAGGTTACGTAATCGCTGACCTTTAGGCTTCAGGGGATTGGCAATGTACATTGGTGCCATTGATTTGTCTGCAACCTTTAGGTCGCGGGTGGAACCGGCAATCTTCTCCAGTGCCGAAGCAAGTCCCTCCGGATAACGGGTCAGACGTGCCGCAGATGCATCAGCCAGGTATTCGCGCTTGCGCGAAACAGACAGATACAGCAAACGAACCGCAATCGGAGCCAGAATAGCAAAGAGCAGCGCTACGATCAGCATGATGGGATGCCCCTTTTTGTTTCCCGAGCTGCTGCGCCCTCCGCGCATCCCGCCAAAAATCATGCTCCTTACGAAGATTTGTGACAAAATAGCTACCGTGCCGACCATTACCGTGGCCAATGTCATGTACCGGATGTCGCGGTTGATTATGTGCGAAATTTCGTGGGCTACCACGCCTTGAAGCTCATCGCGGTTCATCATGCTGAGTAATCCGGTGGTCACCGCTACAACACTCTTTTCAGGATTCATGCCGGCCGCGAAAGCATTAGGCGCAGGATCATCGATTACATAAATCTTCGGCATTGCAGGCATTCCCGCTGACAAACGTATCTCTTCAACAATGTTGTATAACTGTGGATAATCCTGTTTTTTGATTTCACGGGCGTTGCTCATCCTTAGCATAATCGACTTACCCTGAG
>SKSI01000093.1 GCA_007123065.1 Bacteroidales bacterium | reverse complement strand
TCACGTTATCAGCCACAGAAGTCACAATCCGCTCTTTAATAAGCATCAGGGCATTTTGCTGGGCATCTGATATTGAGGCGCCTTCAGCTGAAATGATGATATAGTCCTTCTCAAGCGTATTTACCCAGCCGGGAGTACGCCGCTGGCTGCTCTCAACCACACGGTATTGAGCACAGGCATTTGTGGTTAGCAACAAAAGACATATCCACAGAGTGGGTTGAAAAATATTTAGTCTTAATTGCATTTCATCAATATTTATTCGTAAGGATTACAAACTATCTTTTTACTTCAATATTATCAAAACGAAGGGTTCCCAAACCGGAGAATTCAAGTTCAAGCACCCGGAGAAATGTAACCAGATCAATATTATCGTCACGGTATGTCAGCGTATGTCTTGTATGGACACCTCTTACCAGGTCAACCCTAAGATAAGGATTCCTTCTGAATTCGTTGCCTGCACGGTCAATAAACCGCATTCTCCGCAAATTTATCTGGGTATTTTCGACCTCATTCATTAGCAGAATTGTTATATCAAGACCAACTCCGGTATATTCGACGTTAACCACTTCAACTTCCAGGTTTCTTAATCTTCCTTTCATCCCAACAACGACCGGTTCATCCTGTTGCGGACGTTCCTCTTGCTGCCTGTGTGATGTTGCCGGCTCCGGCAAAGGTCCGATTTCGCCTGCAAATTCCATACAAAGGTCATAACACTCCCGACTAACAGCAGGGATAGAGGTCAGTATTTCAACAGCTTCCCGCTTTCTACCCTGATCTACAAGACTTTGTGCGGCAGAAAGAACCAGATCACACTCTGTGTTATAAAATGAAAGGATTTGATCCCTGGCCCGTTCCATAAACACCTTGAATTGTCCGGCTCTTGGGTTCAGGGACCTGATTGCGTGTGTAAATGCTCTCTCCCTGCTCTGATCTACACCACGCACTTCCAGGTTTGTTTCACCAAAAACAGCCCCTGAATAATTATCGATGATGGTAAACGATATGTAAAGCGTGACGGCGTGCATCGGGGGTGCCGTTGAAGTGATATTTTCACTTAAGACACTAATTTGCGGAACCATGGCAAAATAGCTTGCCGACTCCTGTGCTGCAAGGCCATTCAAATTGATGATATTAGACATCCGAGACAGCAATAAGTTCCTGGCCTGACCGGTTATCTCAACATCCTCACCAATATAAGGCGTAATCGCAATCCGATCTCTGTCATCCATTCCTTCATGATGATTCTGGGTAAATGCGATTGTGGCAAATGCAATTATTGTTGCAAGTAAAATGATTGTTTTTCTTAACATAACTTATGTGTTTGGTTTACAGCTAGCGCTCACCAATAATCAGCCAGGCTTCGCCCAGACCTCTTTGGTGAATATGCGAGTCTATATTAAAGTTTTGTCTTAAATAAGAGGCCAGGCCGCTGACAAAACGACGTGTGTCCATTGCTCTTTCACGACCTCTTGGGTCAACTGTAAACAATGGGATGCGCACCTGATCAAACCGCAGAAAGTTGTTTGATCCATCTGCCAGCGAGTAGCGCCCTTCCACAGTGTTATCTTCAATCCAGTATTCAATGATGTCGATCAGCTCCATATCATACCCATCATAATAAAACATCTCGTAAAGATCAAAAAAGGCGCTGTCCCAGACCTGTACACGGATGGTAACCTGCCTTCCTATGCGAAACATGTCTTCAAAATGGGTCATAAGCCTCCCGTTGAACTCATCCATATAACTTAAAACCGCCTCTTCAAGCAGCAGATCGGGAGGTGCTGAGGTACTCGGTTGTCCGGATCCTGCGGCACCGGCAACCATGGTAGCGGTATATGCGTCAAGTCCACGCAGATTAAAAGTGATCCACCTTTGTGGTCCTCTCGTATTGATCGTAAAATCAAGATCGAGAATGATATCAGCCTGTGCGACACGTTTAAGTCGGTCTATCGGACTTTCAGCAATTCCTGAACCGGTTTCGGTAGAGGCAAGCATCTCAAGTTCGGCTGATTGCCTTTCCAGGTTGCGCAACTCCTGCTCGAGGTCTTTGAGAGGGAAACCTCTGTCAGCCATGATCCCACCCATTTTAGTGATCACCAGCCGGAGATCGGGATCGCTCTGCATGGCTCTGCGGTAATCCGGAATGGTTTGTTCGACACCTTCATTCACAAATGTAGTGGAATAGCCTCTTGAGATGCAATATTGCTCGCTGGGAACAACCATAATTGTAGGTCGACGGGCAGTTTGTCCGAAAGCAATGGAAACAAGAATAAAAGTAAGGATCAAAAAAGGTAAAATTCGTTTCACGATAAGAATGTTTTTTATGATTAATATGAATTAAAAACCATGATCGAGCCTTCGTGCAATTCCGGCATTTTCAAGCTCACGTCTGAGGTTATCGTGCATGATCTGGACATTGACACCTACTTTGTAGTAGTTTCGCTCAATGCGCAAACGATCCTGTCCGGAAGGTGGTCCGTCAGTAGAAAGCGCAATAAAACTCAGATATCTGCCTCCGGTTTTGAAAAACTCATCAAAATAATCCGCATATTTTACATCTGCATTATGCTCGGTAACAATGGCCGGTGTGCGTCCCACACCCGGACCGGCAGGAATTCCATGAAATATACTCGCAGCAACAGCATTTCGTTTGGCTGCTTTTACCGCATCCTCGGGTGTCCTGCCATACCCCCAGACCTTAACTGCTTTGGTGCCATCCTGCCCGACACCTGCAGGCTGAATCTCAAAATTATAGCTGCTGCTGTATAAAATTTGCCGCTCCCTCCTTGAAGCGCATCCAAAAAAAACAAGCATCACGATCAAAGTAAAAAGTAAAGTTGTAGTTTTCATAAGTAATTTTTTATATATACAACAATAATATACCTAAAGATAAATACCATTAAACAATTAAAAACCTGATTCTGCTTAGAATAATTATTTAATTATCTACAAATATAAAAAAAATGCAACAAAAATCCGTCGCTTAACCCGAAAAAATAGTTGGTTCGCAAAAAATTAAAAAACAAATCGTATCCCAAAGAATGGTGCTCCCCCATCTCTGCCCGGGAAAATATCAGTATAGCTGTAATCCATATCTTCATCACCGTATGTAGCGTTACCGATAGCAATA
>SKSI01000190.1 GCA_007123065.1 Bacteroidales bacterium | reverse complement strand
TGATCGAACACATTTCCTGTAAATCCGTTCAGGTTGAAATATGTATGGTTTGTCAGGTTAACATGGGTAGCTGTGTCACATGTCGCTTCGTATTCAATTTCAATTGAGTTGTTGTCATGTATAAGATACTTTACCGATATATCAAGGTTGCCGGGATAGCCTTCTTCCAGGTCATGGCTTTTATGTTTTAATAAAACGCCTGCATAAGAGTGTTCTATGACCGGAAAAGCATCCCAAAGCTTTTTGTCGAAGCCCTCTTTGCCGCCATGCAAGTGGTTTGACCCATTGTTAACATGCAAATTATATCTTCTTTCATCAATCAAAAACTGTCCGCCGGCTATCCGGTTTGCATAACGACCAATGATTGCCCCAAAATATGGGTGTTCCTCAAGATATGGCTTTAAAACAGGGAAGCCTGTAGTAATTTCAGTCAGATGCCCATGTTTATCCGGTGCTTGTATTGAGGTAATGATACCACCGTAGTTGCTGATAGAGACTTTCAGTCCATCCGCAGCTTCGAATTTGAATAGTTTTACAGCACGACCGTCAGGTAGTTTGCCGAATTCCGCGTGCGAATATTTCATTGCTTTTTGCGAAGTCTTGCGCCATTTTGGCAGCTATCATCA
This sequence comes from Bacteroidales bacterium, assembly GCA_007123065.1. GTDB lineage: Bacteria > Bacteroidota > Bacteroidia > Bacteroidales > UBA7960 > PUPG01. Next base: position 2,513 of record SKSI01000190.1, on the reverse strand, counting down.
GTTGGCATAAACTTTGATTTTCCGCAGACGTTAAATAGATACTAACCATCATTAATATTTGATACTATGCAAAAAGGTAAAATCAACGTTCAGACTGAAAATATTTTTCCCATAATCAAGAAATTCTTGTATTCAGATCATGAGATTTTTTTGAGAGAGTTGATCTCCAATGCTGTGGATGCCACCCAGAAGTTAAGGACGCTGGCATCTGTTGGTGATTTCAAAGGGGAAGTGGGTGATGCCCGCATTGAAGTGAAGATTGATAAAAAAGCGAAGACATTAACAGTTTCGGATCATGGTATTGGTATGACAGGTGAAGAGGTTGAGCAATACATCAATCAGATCGCCTTTTCCAGTGCAGAAGAGTGGATCAACAAATACAAGGGGAAGGATGTCAGTCAGGTGATCGGACATTTTGGTCTTGGATTCTACTCATCTTTTATGGTGGCATCTAAGGTGGAATTGCATTCCAAATCTTACAAAAAAAACAGCAAAGGTGTAAAGTGGACATGTGACGGGTCACCTGAATTCACGCTTGAGGAGAAACCGAGAAAAACACGGGGGACAGATGTGGTGCTGCACATAGCTGATGACTCTGCGGAGTTCCTGGAGGAGGATAGAGTTCATGGCCTGCTTAAAAAGTACTGTAAGTTTCTGCCGGTTGAAATTGTTTTCGGCACGGAAGAAGAAACCGTAAAGGAGAAGGATGAAAAGGGCGAGGAGAAAGAGGTCAGGATTACAAAACCTCGTGTGATCAACAACACGAAGCCAGCCTGGACGCAGCGCCCAAACGACTTAAAGGAGGAAGACTACAAAAACTTTTACAGGGAGCTGTATCCCCTCACCTTTGACGAACCTTTGTTCAATATCCATTTGAATGTGGATTTTCCATTTACGCTAACGGGTATTTTATATTTCCCGAAAGTGAAGCAAAACTTTGAAGTGCAGCGCGACAAGATTCAACTGTATTCCAACCAGGTTTTTGTGACTGATTCGGTTGAGGGTATTGTTCCCGACTTCCTGACTTTGTTGCACGGTGTGCTTGATTCGCCCGACATTCCGCTGAATGTTTCCAGAAGTTTTCTGCAGAGCGATAACAATGTGAAGAAGATCAGTGCGCACATCACCAAGAAAGTCGCTGATAAACTCGAGGATATATTTAATGAAAAGCGGGAAGAGTTTGAGTCTAAGTGGGATGACATTAAAATTTTTATTGAATACGGGATGATCTCGGATGATAAATTCAGGGAACGTGCGAAAAAATTCTGTTTGCTCAAAAATACTGATGGAAAATTCTTTACCCTGGATGAGTATCGCGACCATATCAAGACACAACAAACAGATAAAGACAAGAAGGTTATACATATATATACCAGTAATAAGGAAGAACAGCACGCTTTTGTGGAGGCGGCAAAAGAAAAGGGCTACGATGTGCTTATTCTTGACACACCGATCGACAGCCATTTTGTTAATATGTTGGAAACTGAACTGGAGAATGCTTCCTTTGTCAGGGTTGATGCCGAGGTGGCAGACAAGCTGATCAATAAGGATGATGAGTTGCCATCTAAACTGAGCCAGGAGCAGAAAGACAAACTCAAGCCCATACTTGAAAAGCACCTTGATGTGAAACAATATCAGGTAGCTTTTGAGAATCTCAGTGAATCAGAACAGCCGATGATGATCACGCAGCCTGAGTTTATGCGCCGCATGAAGGATATGTCAGCTTTGGGGGGGATGAACTACATGGGCAACCTTCCGAATAGTTATATGCTCGTTGTTAACAGCAACCACAGGCTTATAGGCAGCCTCCTGAATGAGGAGAATGAAGAATTGCGCGACAAGCAGGTAAAACAGCTGATTGATCTCGCTTTGCTGGCCAAGAATCTTCTCAAAGGAGAAAACCTGACCCGCTTCGTTCAACGCAGTGTTGATTTGTTTAATTGTTGAATCGTTGATTTGTTGAATCGTTGAATCGTTGAATCGTTGAATTGATGATTCGTTTAGAGTTTAGCGTCAAGTGTTTGGTATAAGCCTTCCGCATATGAGGGAGCTGCGTTAGAAAACAAGGCAACTAAAGGTAAAGGTTGAGATTAAGGCTGAGGAAGCGAAGTCCCGAAAACGAAGTGATTCGGGATTGAGACATTCGGGAATAGTCCTGTCATCCTTAACGAAGCGGAGTGGAGAATTCTCAATCTCAATCTCAATCTCAATCTCAATCTCAATCTTAATCTTAATCTTAACCTTAATCTTAATCTTAACCTTAACCTTAACCTTAACCTTAACCTTAACCTTAACCTCAACCTCAACCCTAACCCTCTCACCTGCAACCCTCTAAACAATTTAACAACTAAACAACTAAACTTTTTTTCAAAAAACATGTTTTTTGAAAAAAAATAATATGTATCTTTGCCGTCCCAAAGACGCGGAACGAGATAGGATTTGAGGGGTTGATTATTTGGGAAAAAGATCTTTGAGGTATTGGGAAGACAATAGACAGAAAGCAAGACCTGTCA
>SKSI01000105.1 GCA_007123065.1 Bacteroidales bacterium | reverse complement strand
GTTGCCACAAAGAAGCTTTGTGACATAGCCCCATTGAATGTCATGCTTATGGAATAGTTTTTCCAGAAAAGCGTGGTTTTGCCTCAGCTTTTTACGGCTGATCGATATTTCTGCCATGATTTGGTTTATTTGCGTGTCCAGCGCATTTCAAGATATTTGCTGGTAAATCCGAGTTTCTCATAGAGGAAGCGTGCCGGATTTTCCGGTTCCACGTGCAACTTAATGTTTCCCTCTGCCTTGTCAAAAGTTTTTTGCATCAGCGTTTTACCTATACCTTTTCCACGGTAAGCTTTGTCAACAGCAATATAAACGAGGATATTCTCCGGGATGTAGCCCCCCATTCCCGTTTTATTGATGATAACAGCTCCGTTGATCTTTCCATTATCCCTGGAGGTAAGAATAAAACCGCCAAATTTTTCTTTGTCATCCAATGCAAAATTGATGCATTTCATAATAAATCTGTGTTCATCTCCAAACTGATCGAGATGTTCAAAAAGAAAATCGGCGATTTCTTTTTTTGTATCTTCTGATACGTTGTCTTGTGGGGTATAAAATGTATGTTCCATTATTTTGTTATTTTGTTGATTGTGAAGTTAATAAAAATAAATGACATGGTTGATAATGAGATGCCAAATATATTTGGATCCAGATCCAGAGGCAGGTCCCAGCCCCCGATAATCAGCATAATGGTGGTGCCTCCGCCAAGGAGCATCGACCAGAATGCAGCTACCGGGCTGGCCTTTTTCAGGAATAGGGCCCCGACCACGGGCACAAATAGTCCGGAAACCATAAATGCATAAGAATACAACATCAGCTCCAATACATTCGGCATTTTTGTTGCAAGAAACAGGGCCGCGGATCCCAGTATTAAAGTTAAGCCTTGTGATACCAGGAGAAATGTCTTTTTGCTTTCAGGCACCTTAAACCATTTTGTGAGGATGTCGGTCAGAAAATTACCGCTCGATGCCATCAGGCAGGAGTCTGCCGTTGACATGATGGCTGAAAAATAGGCTGCCATCATCAGCCCCATCAGTCCGACAGGCAATACGGTACGCAGCAGCAATGGCAAGCCTTGTTCCGCATCAATATCGCCGGCCTGTTCAAACCCCAGGTAAGCAAACATCCCTTGTTCAATGGCAACCCGGGCAAACAGTCCCAGCAGAACACCCATAAATGCCATCACCGGCCATTCAAACAAACCGGCGATATACCAGGCCCGCTGTGCCTGCTTTCTGTTGCGCGATGCATAAATCCGCTGGTACAATGTCATGCCGACAAACCAGATCGGAATGATGGTGACAGCCCAGTTGAGCAATTGCTGCCATCGGATGTTCCCGAGGCTGAAAAATTCAGGAGCAAGCACTTCGCGCATTGCCGACAGGCCACCCACGCTAACGTAGGCAATGGGGATGCCAATAAAAATCAACCCCGTCATCAGAATGATCCACTGAATGGTGTCGGTGTAGATTACTGCTTTGATGCCTCCCATCGCGGTGTAAACAATAACGATGATGCCCATGATGATCAGTGCTGTTTGCCGGTCAAGCATCGGAGTGAACGTTGCTTCTGCAAGGATTGCCCCGGCAAGAATCTGTGAGCTTGTAAATCCCAGATAACCAATGGCTGAAATGATACCGGCAAGCAACGCCACATTCGGATTATAGAAACTTCCCAGAAACTGGGGAAAGGTGTAGAAGGTTTTCGTCTTTTCCAGTTGTTTGACACGGGGAATCAACAGAACGGCACTCAGCCAGGCACCAATAAGACCCGTGAACAACATCCACGATCCGGCCAATCCCATAATGAACCCAAGTCCGCCAAGGCCGATGGAAAAACCACCACCAACATCCGTGGCTACCACCGAAAGTCCGATATGCACACTGCCAATCTTGCGACCACCTACATAATAATCGTCAACCCCCTTGTTTCTGATGAGAAAGTATATGCCTATACCGATCACTCCCATCATATACAAGGTGAACACCAGAATATCCAAATAATGCATTTTGATTGTAACAACGGTTTATTGTTCGGCAAATATAAGAAAAATTCCACCAAGGGCAAAATGAAGGCGCTAAGGTTATGTTTAACAGGGCGTTATATTCTGCCAGATTCAGATGCTAATCCTGTTTTTTTGCTCAGAAAACCTGGCCGGCATCTGCTCAATCCATCAAAAAAAGATCACTACTTTTGTTCTGCTTAAAAAAAATATAATCTGTATCAACAAAGGATATTTGTATGTATCCATGGAATAATAACAGACGGTTTCATGCCTGGGCGGATCAGGCCAAACGGCGTTTCGGATCGAGGTTGCAAAAACTGACAATCAATGCCGGTTTCAGCTGTCCGAACCGCGATGGCACAATCGGTTATGGCGGATGCACATTTTGCAACAACAAAGGGTTTAATCCGTCTTATTGTGAACCCGGGAAGCCCATTTCAGTCCAGATTGATCAGGGGTTGGCTTTTATAAATAAACGTTACCGCAGGGCAAAACTGTTCGTAGCATATTTTCAAGCCTATTCAAATACCCATGCCCCGCTTACCGAATTAAAATATATATATGAACAGGCACTCGCACATCCGTCTATTTCCGGACTTGTTATCGGGACACGTCCCGACTGTGTGGATGATGATAAACTGGATTACATTGCGGAATTGTCAAAAAAGTACTTCATTAAAGTAGAGTATGGCGTAGAGTCATGTTATAATGACACGTTGACCCGCGTGCGACGGGGACATCGCTTTGAAGATTCGGTGCGTGCCATTCATGCAACAGCAGACAGAGATATCCTCAATGGCATGCATCTGATTTTCGGACTACCTGGCGAAAGCCGGGAACAGATGCTTGGTCAGGCAGAAATGATCAACAAACTTCCCATCAATACAATAAAATTCCATCAACTGCAGATTGTGAATGAAACTGCCATGGCGGAAGAGTACAAGGCGCATCCGGAACGCTTTGATCTTTTTGAACTTGATGAGTATATCGATTTTGTGGTTTCTTTTGTTGAACGGTTGCGTCCTGACATTGCCATTGACAGGTTCTCAGGTGAAGTGCCGCCAGCTTTGATTGCCGGTAAGAGGTGGGGAGATGTGCGTTCAGACCAGGTTCTGGAAATGATTGAAAAACGTTTCGCGGATAAAAACACATACC
>SKSI01000147.1 GCA_007123065.1 Bacteroidales bacterium | reverse complement strand
TATTCCGGACTGCTGATGCGTACGCAAAAATTTGAATTTGCCGGTTTAATGGATGGATACATCAATTTTGCCGGGCTGTACCAGCCTCCAAGCATTGCAGCTGAATTGTCTGTGTCAGACTTTAGTTTCAATCACATATTGCTTGGTGACCTTGAGGTTGTGAGTGCATGGGATGAACTAATGGAGGCCTTCAAGGTAGATGCTTCGATAACAAAGTTCGGAGATAACGGCGTGAAACAACCTTTGATAGTTTCCGGTTATATCAATCCCTCCGATCCGGATCACAATTTTGACCTCGATTTGAAACTGGAGGAAAAACCAATGTCTGTCTGGGGAAGATATATGGAAAACTTTGCTGATGATTTCCGTGGTTTTGCTACCGGAAACCTCAGGATGGATGGCCCGTTCCACAGTCCGGAATTGTCGGGCAGGGCTCACGTTGAAAAGGCCGGAATATATATTCCGTATTTAAATGTGACCTATTATTTTGATGATGATGTGGAAGTCGGGAAAAGCTTTTTCCGGTTTGATAATCTTGAGCTGCGTGACTCATTAAACAACATGGCAACACTTAGTGGTGATATCATGCATCAGGTTTTTAAGGACTTTGCTCTGGACCTTAGGATCAACCCCGAACGGATGATGATTTTTAACACCGGATCCATTCCTCAGGATTTTTATTATGGAACGGCTTTCCTGACTGGGATGGCTCACATCCACGGGCCTGCCAATGACATTACTATGGACATCAGCGGCAGAACAAATCGTGGCACCAGTGTCAGCATGCCATTAAATTATACGGGAGAGATCAGAGAGAGTCACTTTATCTCTTTCGTTTCGCCTGAAAAAGTAAAAGAGGGACAACAGTTTGTCTTTCCTGAGCTGCGCGGACAGCTTACCCTGAACTTTGATCTTGAGGTGACTCCGGATGCAGAGGTTTATATGTTTTTTGATACCCGTTTCGGTGATATCATCCGGGGTCGTGGTTCCGGCAACCTGAGACTGGAAGTTTCTCCCCAGGGTGCCTTTAATATTTACGGCGACTATGTAATTGAGGATGGAGAATATATCTTTACCCTTCAAAATATAATAAACAAGCGCTTCCGAATTGATCAGGGCAGTTCGGTTAGGTGGACGGGTGATTTAAATGATGCCGATGTTGACCTGCGCGCGGCTTACCGATTGCGTACTTCTCTTTACGATCTTTTTGCCGGTGAAGGTGTTGATGATGTGTCTGCAGAAGTTTACAGAAGACGTATTCCGGTAGAAACAATTCTGATTCTCGAAGACAAGTTGTTCAATCCGGTAATTTCATTTGAGATTCAAATCCCGGGAGGCGATGAGAACACGCGTGAGCTGATCGAAAGAGTTATTACTACAGATCAGGAGATGAACAGACAGGTATTTTCACTTCTTGTGTTGAACCGTTTTATGCCTACCACACCAGATCAATACAACACGGCATTGGGGTATGGAGTGGGAAGCACCTCTTCGGAATTGCTTTCAAACCAGCTAAGCAATTGGTTGTCGCAGATAAGCACCGATTTTGACATCGGGGTAAATTATCGTCCGGGAGATGAACTTAGCAGTCAGGAGCTTGAACTGGCTTTGTCAACCCAGCTTTTTGACGACAGGGTTTTGATTGACGGCAATTTTGGTGTTGCCGGGAACCAGAATGCCACCGGCCACACCACACAATCTACAAGTCAGATCATTGGTGATGTGAATGTGGAAGTCAAGCTTACCGAAGATGGTAAATTGCGAGTGAAAGCCTTTAACCGCTCCAATACTTTTGATATCATTAACACCAACTCGCCGTATACCCAAGGGGTTGGCTTGTTTTACAGAAGGGAGTTTGATAACATCTCAGAACTGTTTCGGCGCAGATTGCAACAGGAGGACATCGTCGATTAAAAGATGTGTCCCATTTTATTCTTTTTTGTTTCAATGTAGGTTTTGCAGTGTGTTGAGGTATTCACGATAATAGGAATGTTCTCCGAAATTTCTATGCCGTATCCTGTAAGTCCTGCCTTTTTCCCGGGATTGTTTGTAATCAGTTTGATTTTGGTCGCACCAAGGTCTCGCAGGATTTGTGCGCCAATTCCATAATCGCGCTCGTCTGCCTTAAACCCAAGTTCAATATTTGCCTCAACAGTGTCAAGTCCCTGTTCCTGCAGGTGGTAAGCTTTCAGCTTATTCAGCAGGCCTATGCCACGCCCTTCCTGATTCATGTACAGAACAACTCCTTTACCTGAATTGTCGACCATTTGCATCGCCTGATGCAACTGTCCTCCGCAATCGCATTTGCAGGATCCGAAGATATCTCCTGTGATGCATGAAGAATGCACCCTTACCAATACCTCTTCGTTCGCTTTCCAGGTGCCTTTGGTTAATGCCAGATGGAGCATGTTATTGGTCGTCTGTCTGTATGCTGTTAATCTAAAGGTGCCATATTCGGTTGGCAGATCAACGGTAATTTCTTTGGCGATGAGGCTTTCGTTTTTAATGCGGTAGGCAATGAGGTCTTCAATAGATATAATTTTTAAATTGAAGCGTGCTGCTATTCTGAAAAGATCAGGCAATCGAGCCATGGAGCCGTCTTCGTTCATGATCTCAACCAGGGCTCCTGCAGGTTGCAGGCCTGCCAGTCTGGCAAGGTCAATAGATGCTTCTGTATGTCCTGCGCGTTGCAGAACGCCTCCTTCCCGGGCGCGTAATGGAAATATATGCCCCGGCCGGGCAAGCTCTGTGGGATGTGTTTCGGAATTTGCCAGGGCCTGAACCGTTTTGGCTCTGTCGGACGCCGAGATGCCCGTTGTACACCCCTTGCCTGTCAGGTCAACGGAAACGGTAAACGGGGTTTCGTGGATGGAGGTGTTTCTGGGAACCATCAGTTCAAGATCAAGTTGCTCACAACGCCTTCTGGTGATGGGGGCACAGATCAGACCGCGTCCGTGTGTAGCCATGAAGTTTATGATCTCGGGAGTGATGGTCTCCGCGGCAGCAATGAAGTCTCCTTCATTCTCCCTGTCTTCATCATCAACCACGATCACAACCTTTCCTAAACGGATATCGGTGATCGCTTCCTCAATGGTATTAAACTTTTGTTGCATGCTATTAAATAGTAACGCTGTTAACCGGTAATGACCTTTCCAAGTTTAGCTGTGGTGCTTTCCCAGTTAAAATGTTGTAAAACAAATTGATAGCC
>SKSI01000066.1 GCA_007123065.1 Bacteroidales bacterium | reverse complement strand
TTTGGTCATTGGTCGTATCCAAGGCGAGGAAGTCACGGTTTGCCCAGAAAAATCCAAAGGAAATCCCCATGATAAATCCCGCAATGGCTACTCCGGAGAAACTCATCACGGTGAGCGACATCATGAAAAGCATAGATATCCCGCTAAGTAACATGCCAAAGCTATACAGGCGTGACACATTGAACTTGTTAAGCAGGAATCCGTTGATCAGGAATGTAAACGGTATACCTGTATACACACAGAGCTGGTAAACGGCAACCATTGCCGGGTTATCTGCACTGCGCATAATATACGCACCTACAAAGATATCTATAACCGGAAGCACAAATGCGTAAATCATATTGGTCATTAAAACCAACCGCATGAGCCGGGGCATGGTCATAAAAAACCTGTATTCTCCCAATAGTCTGTTTTTCATCTACATCAACATTTAACAATTAAAAACCGGCTTCCTCTGTGAAATAAAGCAATACATATCAGCCAGATTGACGCTGTTATTTCAATGATTGCAATATCTCTTTTATTGAGAGTTCAGCACCACATATCACTTCGTCGCTTGCACCATAATAAATGGTAATCTTATCGCCATCAACAATATGGCCGTTGGTAAAAATCACATTGCCAAAAAAGCCGGTTTGTTCATAACCCATAATGGGTTCCATAATCGGGTTCACACTTCGGGCCAATACTTTGGCAGGGTTATTCTTGTCCAGAAGGAGTGCTCCGAGGCAGTAACGATTTTCCTTATTTGCGCCATGGTAGATTTCAAGCCAGCCTTCGTCGGTTTCGATGGGAGCGGCACCGGCACCGACCCTGGCACTGTCCCACATGTCCGGCCTGGTAACTGCAACGCATTGATGATTTCCCCAGTGCAATAAATCGGGCGATTCCGCGATCCAGATGTAGTTGCCACCCAATTCGGGACTGCTGGGCCGGTGTAAAGCATAATACTTATCTCCGATCTTGCGGTCAAAGATCGCACAATCCTTGTTATGTGGGGGAAAGATCATGCCCCGGCGCTCAAATGTCTTCCAGTCGCGCGTGAATAGATACCCAACTCCAACAGCAACCTCCGAAACTTTTGTGTAGGTCAGGTGGTAACCATCCTCCATTTCTGTGACGCGGCAATCTTCAATGCCAAAGGCTTCCAGAGCCCCTTCCCCGTTAATGGGAGGATATGAAGGGTCTTCACGGAATGTTTTCCCATCTTCGCTGCTTACCAAACGTAAATGTGAGAGGGTTGTCAGATAGTTCTTTCCGTCATAGCCGATTACACGCGGGTCTGAATCGTCAAGCAAAGGGTCGCCTTTGGAGAAAGTAAGGATTTCAACTTCAGCTTTGTCATTAAAGACAGGCACCTTGATGGTATTGTCATCCTGCTTTGTCCGTTCTGCAACCCGGCAAAGGAGCCAGATCTTGTTTTGATAACGAAAAACACCGGGATTTAGCAGACATTCCACATGCATTTCATCAATACTTGGCCTGATATCCGTGGGCCGCAATAACGGGTTCTCATCAAATCTTTTTGCCAAATCCATGATCAATCTGTTTCTGAAACTTATTTTTCTGTAAAACTACTGTCTGTCAGCCAAACATATGTGCACTATGTTGTCAACAATGTATATCCTGTTCTCAAAATTTTGTTTTTTCACGGAAATTATTTGCGTTGTACCATAAAGAGGCCGGTATACGTTTTTTTCTCTGTGCCAAGTCTCAACAGATAAGCTCCGTCTGGCAGATGGTCGGGCAGTTGAAAACGAATCGTCTGCATTCCCGAAAGATTGTTGAACTGTTCCGTGAGTTGCACTTGTCCCTGCAAATTATATATGTAGGCAACAATGTTGTCAACGCCTTCAATATAAATTTTCGCGTTAAGGTGTTGATTGACGACAGGATTTGGAAAAAGGAAAACTTCTTGTTTTTGCTCATTGTCCGGTTCCGGAGTATTTAAGCTCAGGCTATCTGTGATCATTGCTGGAGTGGGTGCATAATCAAAGAGCATCAGCATGGCCATGGCACCGTCAAAATTGTAGTTGTTGTTGCCGGGAATATTCTGACCCAGAACCAAAGGGAAGGGGGAGCTTCCTAAAAGACCTGTATGCGCAGCAAATGCATCCAGTTTGCCGTTGAGCCAAAGTTCCATGTCGTTTCCATCATATACAGCAGCTACATGATACCATTGACCGGTTTCAACGGTGGTTTCCGAGTCAAGATCCCTGATTCCGTCATTTGTATTTATGGTAAACCGGATGCGGTTGTTACTAACAGAGACTTTGTACCTGTGTTCCCAGCTCCCATGTGATAGCGGGTGTTGTTCATGAGGCGTTTCGTTGTTGATTTTGAGAAATGTGCTGATGCCGGCTTGTTCTGAGAAGTCCAACAATTCGGAATCAGGCATGAGTACATAAGCAGAATGTCCGTTAAAATGCGCAGCGTATTGGCTGTTGCCATGCATGTCGTCGGTGTAATGAAGGCCTCCCCCCGGAGTTGCATGCAAGTCATTGCCGCTATAATCATTGGTGTTTCCTCGCAGAGGATAAAAAGCCACGCGGGCTCCCTGTGGATGGCTGTTGTAATCTCTGACCATCACCGTGATGCTGTCGGATGCAGTCAGCCCGTCGGGGTTTTGAACCTTAAGTGTGATGTAGTAATCTCCCTCTGCCTGGGGTGCCGTATAAACAATGTTTGCATTATTTCCGGAGGTCCCTCCACCCGATGTGTGCCAGAAATATTCGAGGGGTTCATCATAGTAATCGGAAGCTTCTGCATTGATGTCAGACTGGGCTTGCGGTTTGATTTTTCTCGGGGAAGCGGTGATGCTGTGTATCACCGGCGGGTATGGGATTTTTTCAACCACTTCAATCACAATGGCTGTGGAGTCTGACAAATTGTGATCGTTGGTAACTTTACAGGCGACGGTATAAAAACCGGTTTCCGCGGGGGCGTTAAATGTGACCTGATCACCATCAAAAAAATTATCATCCCCGAAAAACCATTGATAGGTCATGGCGGATCCGTCCGGGTCTGTTGCTGTACAGAAGATGGTTGTGTTGCTTTCTGTCACGACAATGGTATCTGCAGCGGCCAGTGATTTGATCCGTGGCGGTAAGGCACCGGTATCCTGTCCGTTGTTGAAGTCGATGATGATGTTATCGGCAAATGTTTTATTTCCCTGAATGCTTATTGCGGCATCCTGGGGGACGATCACCGGCAT
>SKSI01000026.1 GCA_007123065.1 Bacteroidales bacterium | reverse complement strand
TATAATGCTTCCATCAATAAAACCGGTTATGAGCCGATAGAGGTCAGTTTTACCGTTGATGGTGCGGATAAGGATATCACAGTATTGTTGCAAGATTTGATTGATGCACCATTTGATCTGGCTGTCAGCATAACAGATGAAGTTGCAGGGGAAGCACTGTTCAGTTGGTCGCACATCAGTATGGATGATGCACGCGTTTTTACCGGCTTTAATGTCTTTCTCAACGATATGGATGATCCATTGGCAACGGTAGAAACAAACGAATACTTATTTACCGGACTTGAAACAGGTGATTATACAGCCGGTGTTCAGGCGGTATATTCAACCGGAATGTCGGAGCTTATAAGTATTGATTTTTTCATTGAAGTGATCGAAATACCAGTATATGGACTTCCCTGGGCCGAAGATTTTACGGGTACAAGCACAGGCGACTTACCCGAAGGTTGGATTTCATCGGCAGAAAATTGGGCTGTAAGCAGCACCTCCAATGCCGGAGGGGAAGCACCTGAAATGCGTTTTTATTTTTTACCGCATGCTGAAGGTGTATTTACCCTTAAATCTCCATTTATTGATACTGAAGGACTGAACGAAGTGTTTGTCTCTTTCAAAAATCTTGTCAATAATTTTAACACACCAGGTCTGTATACATTGAAGCTTAAAACTTTGGTCGGAACCGAGGAATACCTGGTGCAGGAGTGGACCGATCCGGATGATATCCCCGCCCACACATTTTCCGTCATTTTGACGCATGCAGACCATGGTATAGGCTATGAACCGATACAGCTTGCATGGGTCTTTGAAGGCCCGTCTAACGACATCAACTGGTGGTCTTTTGATGATGTATTTGTTGGCGCAGTACCTGATCTTTATGTTGCCACCTTTGACGTGCAGAATCAGTTTGGCCATCCCATTGAAGGTGCTTTGCTTTATTTTAATGGTTTTGAAATAGGAGCCGGAACATATGTTGTTGACAACCTGGCTCCCGGGATGCATCACTATTTATTTGTTAAGGAAGAACATGCCGATACTTCGGGAATGATAGAAATAACAGATCAGGATATCACGGAAACGGTTGTTATGGAAGTCGACACGTATCAGGTTATTTTCCATGTGGAGGACCAGGATGGCAGTTCTCTTGAAGATGCTAGCATTACTTTTGATGGCTATACTTATGAATCCGGTCATTATGTGATTGAAGATGTGCTCCCGGGACATTACCCCTTTACAGTCAGTCTTCAGGGCTATTTTGACTACTCAGATGATGTTCAGGTCGAAAATGAGGATGTATCTGTTCAGGTAGTAATGGAGAAAGACGAAACATTTGCTTCTGCATCGAAAATGGGTACTGCTATCATGATTTATCCGAATCCGGCCAATATGTACATTACCATCAGGGGAGAAGCGAACATGTCTGCCATAGATATTTACAGTACAACCGGACAACTTGTCAAAAACCTTAAGGTTGAAGGAACAGAGACCACATTGGACATCAGCAGCATACAACGTGGACTTTACATGCTTCAGATCACTACGGAAAAAGGCAAACAAACCAAAATGATCAGCATTCAATAAAAGAGGTTTTCCTGTTTTCCGGATAGGACACCCATTTTTAAAATCTGCTATTAATTGTTTGCAATATTTCCTGTCTGATGAAACTGCTAAGATCTACAGCATCTTCAATCCGCGCAGGCCGGACTTGGCCGGCCTGCATGTTTTACAGCGGTAATAGTGGTACGGACAGCACTTGGGCTGTCCTTCTCAGACACCGATCCGATCAGTACATCTGCACATTTTCACAGCTTCCAGTTTGACAGCTCAATCGCTGTCATTATGGGTGGTTTAATCGTCGCGTCTGCATCATTCTTATATGTCTTCATCATCAGGTAATCCACTGCGTCACAAAAGGCGCAACCTAATATTCGTAGTGAAATGCAACCGCAGAGACGCGCCTTTGGGCGCATCTTTACAGACCGGCACACACAGAAAACCCAAACGCGCCACAGGGCGCGTTTTTACAGATAATGCCAAACAAATCAACCATTCAACAAATCAACCATTCAACCATTCAACCATTCAACAAATCAACAAATCAACAAATCAACAAATCAACAATTCAACCAATCATCCAAAAAGAAAGATCACCGCTTCTGGAAGAATATATCCGTGGCATCAAAAACCTGACCGCTCAATCCACAGAAGAAGCAGAACAATCATTGCGGCAACCGGTACAACAACAACCCAGTCATTCACTTTCAGGAGTTTTGGCAAGGTGATGTCGCCAAAATCACCTTTTTTCAGGATTCCGTCTTTTAGTCTGGGATACATTACGGCAAAGATCCAGGTGCCTAGCAGGATACCTGCCAAACCGCCAACTATGGCATCCAGGTACCCGTTACCAATGGCGCCGGCAATTGTACCCGGGCAATAGCCAAGCACTGCAAATCCAACACCAAATATCAATGCACCAATTACGTTCATTCCGAACGAGCCGCTTTTCAGCGAAAGCTTGATCCATCCCATAGACTTCATGGAGTATATGCCAATCATGCCGGTAACAACTGCTGAAAGCATGACTTTTACCACGGTGAAATCGACCAGAAGCAATTGATTCACTATGACATCATATTTTGTTACCCCGCCTTTATGAAGCAGGAATCCAAATAAGATGCCAAAAGCCAATCCAAAGAACAATGGCCTTCTGTCTTTTACTGCCGGAGCAGCTTGAACTTGTTTTTCCATAACTTTCATAAATTAAGCAATAACATAAAAGATAAGATGTGCGGTAAGTATGCCGCCAATAAAGAAAAAGATCGCAGATATCCAGCTTGAAACGGCGAGCTGCAATGTGCCGCTGATGCCGTGTCCACTGGTACATCCACCGGCAAAGCGGGCGCCAAAGCCCAATATGATGCCCCCGAATATGGCAACGATGACGCGCAACAGCGCACCATCACCGAATGCGGAGGCCCAGACATAAGGCACCCATTGACCTGTTTTAAAATCACCTGAGATGATGGCAGAAAGAAACGAACCGGTTACAACTCCAAGAACCAACATCCACTGCCAGTTGATATTGAGTTTGATCTTTTTGTAATAAGGCCTTTGGCTGGCTTTTTTGCCAATGATCATCCGCTCAATCATGCCACCCGTCTGGGCAAATGATGTAGAGGTGGCAAGGGGTTTGCCTGATATCAGAAAACTGAGCCAGCTCAACACACCTATGCCGATACCAACTGCATAGGGAGACCAGCCGACATCTGTTAATAATGTCATCATTGTTTCCATTTTTATTGTTTAAAATGCGTTTGTGATTCTTCTACTTTAGAATAAAATCTTGAACCGTGCGGGTTTTGACAAACACTGCAGCGTTTGGAATAGCCTGCTGCGCTGTAACCGGTCATGCCGCCGGCAGCGTTGTAAAGCTTTTTAAATCCGTGCTGGCCCAAAATGCTTGCACCAAGGCTAGACCGGTTGCCCGAGCTGCAGATTAGAATGATGGGGTCTTCTTTGTTCAGCTTTTTATGTTCCTCGCGCAGATCTGCAACCGGAATATTGATGGCACCATGAATATGGCTATCAGCAAATTCCAGAGGAGTTCTTACATCAAGCAAAACAAATTTGGTGGTACCTACAACCATGTCGTGCAAATCTTCTGCTGATATCTGGTTGATATTGTTGGTTCTGTAACCTTGTACAGCCCATCCGGCCATGCCTCCATCAAGATAACCTACGATACGGTCCTGACCGACCCGTCGCAGCCACATATTTGTCTTTTCAGCCTCTTCAAAATTGTTGGATACAACAAGCAGGTCCTTGTCGGTGGGCAGCACCCAACCGGCAAAAGTGGGCAGATTTCCGTTGAAATCCAGACTCCATGACCCGGGAATATGCTGGCTGCCGAAAGCGAGGTAGCTGCGGGTGTCCACCACGGCCACATTACCGTCATCAATCATCTTTCTAAAAGCTACAGGGTTCAGCTCCTTCATCCTGGGCATCTCTGATATCAATGCTGGTCCTTTGCGGTTGATGTCGCTGCAGCGCCCGAAATGATCAGGTGCCGGAGGCATATCTTCGGTGAGAGATTTGATGAACCCGGCTTTGTCCTTTATTTGAAGTACAGCATTGTACTTGCGCTCATAACCTATGGTAGAACTCCATTTGGCACCCATTGCCCTGCCACAAAGGGAACCTGCTCCATGTGCAGGGAATACTTCGCAAAAGTCAGGTAGCCTCATGATCTTGTCGTGAAGACTATGGTATAGCTTGTCTGCGAGTTTATTGGCCATATTTGGGAAAAGATCCGGACGTCCAACGTCGCCTACGAAGAGGGTATCGCCCACAAAGGTGCAAACAGGGTCTTCACCACGCGATGTATCGACCACTACCAGACACAAATGCTCCGGTGTGTGTCCCGGAGTTTCAAGTACCTTGATAACTATGTCTTCTACCTCTATCGCATCGCCTTCACTCAAAGGTACATGGTCGAAGGTGCACCCGGCCGATTTGGCAACATATATCCTGGCACCGGTCTTTTCTGCGAGATCCATATGCCCGGAGATGAAATCAGCATGCAGGTGGGTCTGGAAAATATGGGTGATTTCAACTCCTAAAGCGCGTGCTTCTTCAATATACATGTCAATATCACGTTGCGGGTCAATAACAGCACAAACATCTGAACCTGCCAGTATATATGAGCTGTGGGCAATTTTGTTGACAAAAAAATGTTTGATCAGCATAGTTTTGTGATTTATTATGTTAATAATTATGAAATAATTCCTGTGTTATATCAATACTAATTGAAATAGAAATAATAAAAAGTTAAAACAGCAATTGCCAGAAATACGATTGTCATTCCGCTGCCCGCTTTGAGGTAGTCAGCATTGCGGTAACCTCCGGAAGACATCAGGAAGGCATTCACCTGATGGGTGGGCAGGATGAAAGAGTTGCCCGTACACACCGCAGCCATCAATACAAGAGGGCGTGGATCCATTTCGGCAATTCCGGCCATTCCCATTACAAGTGGGGCAAGCACTACAATAGCACCTACATTCGACATAAATAACGAAAACATCGTTGATAAAATCCCCACCATAATAATAACAAAAACGGGGTGCAGGTCAATAACCAGTTTCATGATTGATTCTGCCAGCAACATGGCAGCCCCGGTTTTTTGCATGGCTATCCCTAAAGGAATCAGACCTGCTAACAGAAAAACCACCTTCCATTCAATGGCCTGATAGGCCTCACCAATATTCAGCACACGGGTAAAAACCATGCAGATCGCACCTGTTAAGAATGCCATAGAGATCGGAAATCCAAACATTGCAAGAATGATTGCGAAAACAAAACATCCTGCAGCCTGCCATGATTTTGTTACATCTTTCTTTTCAACATCAAAATGGGTCAATACAACAAAATCAGAACTTGCCTTCACATCCTGGATCTTGTCCCATTTGCCGTAGACGATCAGCGTATCTCCGGGCCTGATTTCAACATCAGAGAAGTCGCCTTCCACCCGTTCACCTTTGTTAAAAAGCATTACCGGCTCTACCGCGTAGCGCTTTCGCAACGAATACTTCCTGATGCACTTTCCGGCAAGCTCTGATGCCGGTGGAATGACAATCTCGGCAAATCCGGAAACATTGGGGTTGAAATCGTCGGAAAAATATCTGGAGGAACTGATGTCCTCAAGTTTAAACTCTCTGGAGAATTTGTTGATGTTTTCGGATGAACCCAGAATGGCAAGGGTTTGCCCTTGTTCAAATTTGGTCTCGCGCCAGGGTGCGTAGATAACCTCAGTGCCTTTCCCCAGACCCAGCAAATTAATGCGATACAAACTCCATAAACCGGCTTGCTCAGTGGTTTTACCGATAAGCGGACTTTTCCCTGTAACCGATAGCAATTTAATGTTCTGGGGTAGATTCAGCTTCTCTATCAGCCTTTCCTGCTCACTTTGTCCGGCTTTACCTGTTTCTTTCGAAGGCAAAACATACTTGCCGAACACATAAAAATAGCCGATGCCTGTTACCAAAAGAATCACACCAATGGGTGTTACACTGAATAGATTAAATGCGTCATGCCCCTCATTCTTTAGAATGTCATTTACCAGGATTAGCGGACCGGAACCTACCATCGTAAGGGCACCTCCCAGTATGGCTGCAAAACCGATCGGCATAATTAGTGAAGAAATAGGTATTTTTGTGCGTCGCGATATTTGTATGATGCCGGGTAGAAATAAAGCAGCTGCGCCAATGTTTTGTATCAGTCCGGAGAGGAACCCGGTGGCAAGAGAAAGCACTCCAATTAATTTTGTTTTACGGGTCCCTGCTTTTTTAATTATGTATTTTGAGAAGCCGTCCATTATACCTGTGCGCGCAATTCCGCGTCCCATAATCATGACGCTCATCATCGCGATGACGGCATTGCTTGAAAAGCCGGAAAACATCTCCTGAACATCAAGTATGCCTGTCCATCCCAGGGCAAGCATACAGCTAATGGCCACAACATCAATGCGTATCAAATCCATAACCAGCAGAACTACAGTTGCAGTAAGAATTGTAAGGACTATGATTATGTTTACATCCATGGGTTAATGCTTAAAACCAGATGCTGCAAATCTCAGAATGTCAAAATTATGTTGTCGCTAATGAATTAGGCAAACGTTTATATGTTTCCCTTCATAAATATAATAAAAAAACAAACAAATGCATGTTTATAGATATGTGTTCCATACATGATTCACTGCTATCCAAAAACAGAGACTTTTCCTAATTATTTATTGAATAATGCAGGCTAAAAAAATAGCTTTCATTTATAAAATTAATAAAATCGCCATCTTCTGCAAAATCTTTGCGCAGATTTATGCATTTTTGTATATTAGCAAAAGCAATTTTCTGTTCTATTTCTTAAAAATGAAACCTTAGCCCTGGAAGCGGCCAATTCCCTCTTTAATTTGGCTGTTCTGATTGTTTTTATTTAGAAATGTCTTTATGAAAAGGAAAAAATGGTGGCAACCTTTAAGTACGCTAACATCCATGATGCTTGTCTTATCACTGGCAGTCACTGTTTCTACCGCGGTCTTTACACAGCTCCTGATGCATTCGGAGCGAACAAATGTATTTGAGCGTGCTGATGCAAGATTGCTTACAGCTGCAGAGATGTTGCGCGAGATACTTGGAAAAGATTATCACGACCATATTGTTGACGCTTCTTCTGTATCAGAAAATGACTTTTTGCAGATTGTAAACAGAAATGATGACCTGTGCAGGCGTCTGGATTTGCAATACCTATGGAGTGTAATAGTTCTGGAAAATGATATTGTCTTTACTTCCTCCACAAGAACGGATATTTTTGATTTAAATTCAAATCACGCCCGGTTTTTTGAAGTGCATAGCGATCCTGGCGCATTCACTCCTGCCCTTAATGTAAATCCTGGAGTGCCTGTGTTTTCAACATTTGTAAATGAATGGGGAACAGGCAGGATGGTGCTCATTCCACGACAGGATGTGCACGGACGTAAATATATCTATGGTGCTAGTGTGCAGCTCAAAGATCTTCAAGCCCAGTTAAACAGCGCCTTTATTACCTCAATTTTAATTGGTGTGATGGTATTTTTGGTAATTTTTCTTTTATCACTTGCTTTTATGAACCATTTTATGCGTCCTGTAGCAAACCTGACCGCATCTGCTAAAAGAATGGCCTCTGGCGACCTGAACCTGCCTTTGGAGATATCGGGAACAAAGGAAATGCAATCAATGGCCATCTCCTTTGACCAGATGCGGAAAGGCTTGAGGGAACATATTACAGAACTGCAAGAAACCAACACGAAGGAGGAATATGAAAACAAAATCCTGACGCAAATTAGTAAAAGAGAGCCATTGGAACAGATTCTTAATCAGATAGCTCTGTTTTGCGAACAGCAGGATACAAAGATCAAAGCTTCTGTTTTGCTTTTTAATTCTGAAAAACAAGCCCTTTTCCATGCTGCAGCTCCCTCGCTACCCGATGAGTATAATGATCTGATGGTGCCGGGACTGCCAATCGGTCCTTTGGTGGGTTCATGCGGCTCAGCCGCTTACCATCAGAAACTTGTTGTTGCCAGAGATATCTCCAGCGACCCCGGATGGCTTCCTTATGAGCAATTTATCCGGATGGCAAAAAAGCACAACTTGAATGCCTGTTGGTCGCAACCTTTCTTTTCCTCTGAAGGCAAGCTGCTTGGTACCATTGCAAATTACGGCAATCAGACAGGTGGCCCAAACTCAAAAAACCTTAAGGTGCTGGAATGGTCAACACGTATCGCCGGTCTGGCAGTAGAACAGGATCTTGTCGAAAAAGAGCTTGTTTCCGCAAAACTTTCTGCAGAAGAAAGCAACAAGCTCAAAACAACCTTTTTGCAGAATATGTCGCATGAGATCAGAACACCTCTGAATGGCATTATTGGCTTTTCTTCATTGTTAAGTAAAATCAATAATAAGGATGAAAGCAAAGAGCAAATTGAGGAATACGTTGACATCATTCAAAAATCTTCAAAATATCTGCTTGCTATTGTTAATGATATACTCGAAATTTCAAGAATTGAAAGCAGTACATTGCATCTGAGTTATAATGAACTAACGGTTAATGATTTATTTTCCACCATAAACAATCTTTTTTCATCAAAAATTAAAGAAAAAGGGTTGATTTTTAAGATTTATGCCAGAGATGGTCTTAATAATCAAAAGATTTATGTTGATAAGGACAAGCTTTACCAGATCATTACGAACTTTATGAGCAATGCAGTAAAGTTCACTGAAAAGGGCACAATTGAACTTTTCGTCCAAAAGGAAAAGGAAGGAATTTCCATAAATGTAAAGGATACCGGTATTGGAATTGACCCCAAATACCACGACCAGGTTTTTGACCGCTTTTGGCAATACGAGGCTTTTACCAAACAATTTTATGGTGGTACCGGTCTTGGATTATCCATATCCAAAGGATTGGCAGAATTATGCGGCTATGATATCAGAATCCGGTCGGAATTTGGAAAGGGCTCCCTGTTCTCGCTGCTATTGCCCAACGAATTGATCAACAAAGAAATCTATATTGACAAAAATAAGGTTGCAACTGACGCGGATCACTTAAAACGGAGAAATGGACTTAATTTGCTTGTTGCAAATGATGACGAAACCAGTCTGTTGCATATAAGCAACATCATAAAGGAACTTGGAGCCGGATTTAAATGGGTAGCGGACGGAAATAAGGCTGTTGAAGCTTTGGGGAAGGAAAAGTTTGATCTGGTGATTATGGATTTAAAAATGCCTGTCAGTGACGGATTGGAAGCAATTAAACTGATCAAAAGTTTACATCCTGATATTTTTATTCTGGTTCAGTCTGCTTTAGCAGTATTTGAAGATGATCAGGATGCCTTAAATGCCGGATGCGATCTCTTCTTAAAAAAGCCTTTTGAGCCGGAAGAGCTTCTGCAAGCCATTAAAAAGCTTATTTTTGATGCGCCTTGATTGTTATTTTCTTGCGCTGTTTGATGATTTTGTCCACAGGTTTTCACAAATGAAATAGCCAATCACTTATGGTTTGATTTTGAAGAATCTTTTTATTTTTTTGAATTAGAAAATGTTTTGCAATGAGCGACGATAAAAAAATTATTTTTTCGATGGTAGGTGTGGGAAAGTCTTTCCCGCCGGGTAATAAGCAGGTATTGAAGGACATCTATCTGTCTTTTTTTTATGGTGCGAAGATTGGTATCATTGGTTTGAATGGTTCAGGTAAATCGACGCTGTTGCGCATCATTGCCGGTGAAGAGAAGTCATACCAGGGAGAGGTGGCTTTTTCACCCGGTTATTCGATCGGTTACCTGCCGCAGGAGCCGGTTATCGATCCTTCGCTTACAGTGAAAGAGGTTGTTGAGCAAGGAGTTCAACCCATTGTTGATATTTTGAAGGAGTATGAAGCAGTCAACATGATGTTTGCCGAACCGATGGATGATGATGAGATGACAAAGCTCATTGACCGGCAGGGACAATTATCGGAGCTGATTGAACAACATAATGCATGGGATCTCGATAGCAAGCTTGAAAGGGCGATGGATGCTTTGCGTTGTCCTGAACCCGGAACTCTGGTTAAACACCTGAGCGGCGGTGAACACCGTCGGGTTTCTCTGTGCCGGCTTTTACTTCAGGAACCGGACATCCTGCTTCTCGATGAGCCCACCAACCACCTCGATGCAGAAAGTGTGGCCTGGCTTGAACAACATTTGCAACAGTATAAGGGTACGGTGATTGCCATTACACATGACAGGTATTTTCTTGATAATGTAGCCGGCTGGATCCTCGAACTGGACAGGGGAGAGGGTATACCGTGGAAAGGAAATTATTCTTCCTGGCTCGAACAGAAAACCAAACGTCTGCAAATAGAAGAAAAATCGGAAAGCAAACGGCGAAGGACACTTGAAAGGGAACTTGATTGGGTCCGAATGTCGCCCAAAGCCCGGCAGTCTAAAGGTAAAGCCCGACTGAATGCTTATGAAAGGATGCTTGGCGAAGATGTCAAACAAAAGGAGGAGCGTCTGGAAATATTTATCCCGAATGGTCCAAGGCTGGGCAACAAGGTGATTGAAGCTGACAGTGTCCGAAAAGCCTTTGATGATAAACTGCTGTTCAGTGACCTGGAGTTTTCGTTGCCACCTGCAGGTATTGTAGGTGTTATCGGACCTAATGGCGCCGGAAAAACGACCCTTTTCCGTATGATTATGGGACAGGTTCAGCCGGATGACGGTCATTTCGACATGGGCGATACCGTGAAGGTCGGGTATGTCGACCAGGCCCATGCAGAGATTGATCCTGAGAAAAGTGTCTGGGAGGTTATTTCCGGCGGCAATGAGCATATTGATCTTGCCGGCAGACAGATGAACAGCCGTGCTTATGTTGCACGTTTTAACTTTACAGGTGCCGATCAGGGGAAAAAGTGTGGCGTGCTCTCCGGCGGTGAAAGAAACAGGTTGCACCTGGCAATGACCCTGAAGAGCGAGGCCAATGTGTTGTTGCTCGATGAACCAACGAACGACATTGATGTCAATACATTACGGGCACTGGAAGAAGGTCTGGAGAACTTCGCCGGTTGTGCGGTGATCATCACACATGACAGATGGTTTTTGGACCGTGTTGCTACGCATATCCTTGCTTTTGAAGGCAACTCCGAAGTATATTTCTTCGAAGGCGGGTATTCCGATTATGAGGAAAACCGCAGGAAAAGACTTGGCGATGAAGATCCCAAACGAATAAAGTACAGGAAACTTAAAGCGGATTAGCAGCTGAAGCACACATATAAGATTAAGCCAATGTCCCCGTTTTTTGCTACCACGGAAGGGTCGAATATTTGATTATTAACGCGGATCGATCAAACGCGGCAGTTTAACCATCAAACTAAGGATTAGAATTTTTTATTCTTTCATTGTCGGAATCCAAAACAACAGGAGATTTTTCTTTTACAAAAAACCACGCTACAGCCGATAGACTAAGCATAACCCCGCAAAGAATGAATAAAAGATTTTTGGTCGGAAACAAACCAATAATCCAGCTAAATACAAAGCTAACTACAAGGTGAGGAATGACAACCGAAAGGTTGAATACCCCCATGAAGAAGCCCATGCGCTTAGGATCAACCTTTTCTGACATAATGGCGAAAGGCAGGCTGACTATGGCTCCCCAACCAATACCTGCAACTGCCATTAAAATATACAAATGATTTGGATTTCTAACCACCAAACCCAAAAGTATGTATGCCACAGCCATAGAGGCAATTGCAGCGGTATGGACAGCAACACGTCCAACCCTTTTAGCAAGTGGTTCGAATAACAGAACCGGAAGAAGAAAACCTACCGTATTTAATATGGCAAAAGATACGCCAATCATGCGTTCGGTGTTCTCAAAACCCATAGGTACAAGCTGATCTTC
>SKSI01000179.1 GCA_007123065.1 Bacteroidales bacterium | reverse complement strand
GTCAATCGTTTTGCAGGATGTAATCAATAATCTTTGCCCGCTCCGCCTGAACCTCTTTGCGGCGTTGCAGATCTTCAGAACGGTCGAAATATTTCCTGCCGTCAAGCCAAGTTTGTTGCGGGATGGAGAAGCTTGACAATGGGTGACCTGTCCAGATGATAAAATCAGCATCTTTTCCTGCCTCCAGTGAACCAACCCTGTGGTCAATACCCATAATCTTTGCCGGATGCAAAGTGATGAAATTCATGGCGTCTGTTTCACTGACACCTGTTTTCACCGTTTTTGCCGCTTCCCAGTTCATCCGCGTCGACAGCTGGGTGTTGTCGGAGTGCAGTGAGGTCAGAACGCCCACCTCATTCAGCAACCTCGCGTTGTGCAAAATCCCATCCTGTGCCTCAACTTTGAATGATGACCAGTCTGTCCAGATTACAGCTCCGGCACCATGCGCTCTCAGTTCATCCGCGATTTTATAACCCTCGAGTGTATGTTCGAAAGAGCCGATGGTAAAACCATACATTTCAGCAAGACGCAGCATCATGAGCATTTCATCCTGGCGGTAAGCATGTACGTGTGCTTTTCTTTGACCGTTGATCACTTCGAGTATTGCTTCCAGCTGAAGGTCCCGGCGCACCGGCAATCCCTGCCGCTCTTCCATATACATTTTTCTTGCCTGTTCATATTCAACAGCTGCCTGCAGTGCATCTTTGATGATCTGCCCGGTTCCCTGGCGTGTATTTGGATAGCGTGTTGCCATTCCTTTTACATTCTCTCCAAGTGCGAACTTCAGACCGGGTGCTGCATCACCGATCAGCATTTCCTCTGCGAGGGCACCCCAGCGCATTTTTATTACAGCATTTTGACCTCCAATGGGGTTTGCAGAACCGTGGAACAATGTAGCTGAGGTTATCCCACCGGCGAGAAGCCTGTATATCCAAACATTATCGCCGTGCATCACATCCGTGATTCGCGTCTCTGAGGTAATGGCACTGCCGGTTTCATTAACGCCTCCCATTATGCTGGTATGGATGTGCGGATCGATCAGTCCGGGAGTTACATGTTTTCCGGCGGCATCGATCACATGTGTACCCAATGGGACTTCCAGATCAAAACCGATTCTGGTGATAATACCACGGGTAATGAGCATATCTGCATCTTCAATGATACCTGCCTCACCCTGGGTCCAGATGGTTGCATTTTTGATCAAGATATGGCGCGGTTGCTCAGGTGGATGCGGTATGCCATATTCCATAGACGGATAGCGCCCGGGGAGTTCAATAGGTTGATGCCATTCGCGTTTTTGCTGCTCTTTTTCTTGAAAAGCTTCCTGAAGTCCGGCTGTCCAGGTGAAGAAGTCATTGTTGGCCGTTATTCCGGAACCAAGCATTTCTTTTTTCGCCACATGCGCAGAAAGCCTGAATGTGCCTTCAATATCGATTGAATCACCGGAAAAACTGAAGGATATTCTGTTGTTATCCAACTGCAGTTGCTGCACAGAAATTTTCTTGTCGTCTTTTTCAATTTTTCCGCTCAATCTGTTTCGTTGATGATCAATTCGGATGCGAACACCCTCCAAAGGTTCATAGCCGGAGATTTTCCAGATACCCGCCGGATTGATCTCTTTTTCACAAACCTTGAATTGAACACCATCAATCCACGTTGACTTAATCGTTGCCTGGTCATCAAAAATATTTCCATCTGCAATGATAAAATTGGCGACTTTGCCTTTTTTAAGACTGCCATAATGCTTGTCAATACCGAGCATTTCAGCCGGAACCTCCGTGAGTGCTGCCAATGCATCTTGTTCCTTAAGACCGCGATCAATGGCCTTGCGCAGGTTGTTCAAAAAATCTTTTTCGCCACCGTAAGCACTCAACGAAAACTTGATTCCTGCCTCAGCGATCCGTGCCGGATTTTCCGGAGCCAGATACCAATGCCGCAGATCCTCCAGTGAAACAGCCATTGCTTTTTCCGGGGTCTCCGCTTTCGGCGTTTCAGGGAAGTTGATCGGAAGAATTACCGGCAACTTTTTAGCACGCAATGCTTCCAGACGCCGATATTCCTTGCCGCTGCCCAACACCCATGTGTTGAGGCCAAACTCTTCTGAAAGACGCGCGGCACGAATGAATTCATTTTCATCAGAAGTATGCATTATAAAGGGCTCTTCATGCTTCATGGTCTCAAAAAGTCGTTCCAGGGCAATGTTTTGTTCTGGTCGCGGCAATCCGGTTGTTTGCTCGTAAACGCTATTCACAGCATCATACCATTGTGCGTCCAGAAGAGTTTGGCGCAGCAAAGCAATGGCTCCCATCTGCGAGGTTGGATATGACCTTGAACGTCGTTCTGTAAGTCTGAACGATAATGCTTGTGATCCATCGGCTTTGATAATTTGACGGTTTGCCGGCGTGGCACCAAGACTGACAACCACACTGTTTCCCTTCATAAGGCCATGCCGGGGAACAGACTGTACAATTGTAAAACCCTGTGACCTCATCCGGGCAGCATGTTCAGAGTCGGTGACAAAATGCTCCACGGCCCTGTGCTGACTTCTGATTTGTGGATTCCAGTGGATGTGTTCTTCATATTGTATGCTGTCCGGCAATCCATAATGAGAAAAAAGATCAATAAACCCCGGATAGATCACCATTCCTTCCAGATCATAAATCCAGGCGTCAGACGGGATGTTTACCCTGCGTCCTACATCTTCAATAATACCATCCCGGATAACAATGGTTCCATTATTGAGTTGCCCACCGGGTTTTGTTACGATAGTGGCATTAATGAACGCAAACACGGCCGGTGTGTTTTCCCTCAACCCTTCTGTGCGCTGTGTTTGTGCAAAGGTGGTAAACGGAAAATAGCTCAGGATGATCAGCAATAAAAAGAATAATCGCTTCATTATGATATTTGTTTTGTTAAGTTTTATAAAGCTTTCGCCGGCTAAAATAAAGATATTTTTTTTCTTATCACCATCCGGTGTCGTGTCAATGCTACTGTGTCTCATAAATCATGACCCGGGCCGGCTAAAGTAGCGTTTATATGACACCGGGCTACAGTTTAACAATGTTTGCCCGATTGGTATAATTGATGTATTTTTGAAAACTCTTTTGAGTGAATTGTTTTTTTCTTTTTGATTTGTTTTTTAAACTGTTAATCATTTTAAGTTTTTTTTATGGAAATTACCGGTAATGTAATAAATATTCTGGAGGAACAAAGGGGAGAGGGTCGCAATGGCCCCTGGCGCAAACAAGAATTTATTGTTGAAACTGAAGGAATGTACCCCCGAAAGGTATGTGTTGCCATTTGGGGAGATAAGATCGACCAGTTTGCCCTCAATG
>SKSI01000130.1 GCA_007123065.1 Bacteroidales bacterium | reverse complement strand
TATCTGATAAAACGGCATACTTTCCTGATTCCGGATCAGCGATCAGTCCCATTGCAATGCCCGAAACAGGTTTGGATATTTTAACACCGGCATCAAGCAACGCCAGCGTTCCTGCGCATACGGTTGCCATTGATGAAGAACCGTTTGATTCAAGGATATCCGAAACAACGCGAATGGTGTAGGGATTGTCGTTGCCATTGGGTAGCACCGGTTTCAATGCGCGCATAGCAAGATTTCCATGTCCGATCTCTCTGCGGCTGGTAAAGCGCATCATTTTTACTTCACCGGTGCAGAACGGTGGAAAGTTGTAATGCAAAAGGAATTTACTTTTTCCTTCAATAACGGCACCGTCAATGGTTTGTTCGTCAAGCTTTGTTCCAAGTGTTACGGTTGTCAGCGATTGTGTTTCACCGCGTGTAAAAACAGCAGATCCATGTGCTGCAGGCAGGTAATCTACTTCCGACCAAATGGGGCGAATCTCTTCGGGTTTGCGGCCGTCGATACGTTTGCGTTCGTCCAGTACAAAATTACGAATCGCTTTTTTCTGTATATCACTGAAATATTTGTTGATCAGGTCTCCCTTTTCTTCAAGCTCTTCTTCAGAAAAACCTTCAGAAAACGCTTGCTTGATGGCCTCGTAAGCTTCTTTGCGCTCATGTTTAACAACAATACACTGTTTGGTAATATTATAGATTTTCTCGTAAAGCTCCTTTTCCATTTGCTCATAAAGCGCTTCGTCAGCCGCAAGAGGCGGATATTCCCTTTTTATTTTCGCTTTTTCCACCTCTTTGGCAAGTTCGATCTGTACCTGGCACTGTAACTTAATGGCTTCGTGTCCTTTCTGGATGGCTTCAAGCATTTCTTCTTCTGAAACCTCCTTCATTTCACCTTCAACCATCACAATGTTATCGAGTGTGCCTGCTATGATCATTTCCATATCCGCGTCTTCCAGTTCTGTAATGCCGGGGTTAACGACGTAATCGCCTTTTATCCGGGCAACACGAACTTCAGAAATGGGTCCGTTAAACGGGATGTCTGAGACGCTGAGTGCCGCGGATGCAGCCAGTCCGGCCAATGCATCCGGCATGGTATCTTTACCCGCGGAGATCAGTGATATGAGCACCTGGGTTTCTGCCTGATAATAATCAGGGAACATAGGCCTTAACGCTCTGTCTACGAGCCTGGATATCAATATCTCGTGTTCTGATGGCCTGGCCTCCCTTTTGAAAAAGCCACCCGGAAAACGTCCGGCAGCTGCATATTTTTCCTGATAATCTACCGATAATGGTAAAAATGATTGTCCTTCCTTTACTTCCGGGCGTGCTACTACAGTTGCAAGTAGCATGGTGTCACCCATGCGAACTACAACTGATCCGTCGGCCTGTTTGGCTAATTTGCCGGTTTCCAATGTGATTACCTTGCCTTCACCAAGGTCAATAGTCTTCTGAATTCCAATGTTTTTGTTCATCTTCTTCTTTTTTTCTTTTTTTAAATGTAACTACTTTCTATATGTATAGAAAAAAGACGGGCAATTTATTTAAATTGCCCGTCTTTTCGTGTGAAAATTACTTCCTCAGTTTCAGTTTCTTGATGATTGCTCTGTAACGATTAATTTCGTTGTCCTTCAGGTAGTTAAGAAGCTTTCTCCTCTTTCCTACCAGCAATATCAAAGAACGCTGGGTGTTTTTGTCTTTTTTATTTTGTTTCAAATGATTGGTCAAATGGCTGATTCTGTGTGTGAATAGAGCGATCTGACTCTCAGGTGAACCGGTGTCGGCTTCATTGCCGCCGTGTTCCGTAAAGATTTTCTTCTTTATCTCCGAAGTTAAGTACATGGATGTTAATGATTTGATTTTCTTTATTTATGATTCTCTGTTTCAGGCCTGCAAAGGTACAAACTATTATTGATTTCAACAAAACTTTTTATTCAAAACGAACAAATCCCAGGGATAAATTTTTGCAAGCGGATTAAGAAGATCTGCCCCGGTTCCTTATGAGATATTGTATGTTTTGATAATCAATATAGTAAAGGAATCTTATCGACAAACTGTTGATTTGTGGCTGGTTCATAATATTGGAAAGGTTGTCCCGGTATCCTTTTTCTGTGTTTTCAGTGCTGCTGTCAATCACATTTTTCCATGCAATGGTCATCTGACTGCCGGGGGCAAAATGCCAGGTGAGCATCAGGTCAATTGTAAAGGCATTGTAATTGATGTTGGAGATATCCAAATCTTCTTCAATGGCATGCAGCCTGCCGTCGGTTTGCAGAAGGTAATAGCTGCCATCATAGTCAACACGTGACCAATAGTGACGCAGGTCAAAACTTAGCGACAGGCGGTTGCTGAATATATAGTTTGTCCGGTATGAGTTTACCCAGGTCGGCGATGATCTTCTGCCAAACATCACAGAGTCAGGATTGTGCTGCATCACATAACCGGTGTTGTTTTTTGTTTTTTCGTATTGAAGCCGGTACATCATATTTAAACGGTCACTGGCCCTGAACGTGGGTTGAAACATAAATCCGTAGTTGTCTTGCGGCACATCTTCCCTGATGCGTCCGAGACTAAAGTTTCCATCGACGTAAAGTCTTCTTCTGTAATCTGAAGAGTAGGTCAACCGGATATTGTATGCATTTTCCGTGCGATAAAACCGACCGGGGGCTCTTGGTTCAAAATAATCCCTTTCTCCCTTAGGTTTGTATGTGGCATTCAGACCGATAAAAAAACGTGTATCAAAAAGCATTCTCATTGAATACTGCAAATCCAGTCCGGTAAATGTGCTGGGCTTATACAGTGCAGATCGAGAAACACTGAAAGAATTTGTCAGTGTCCACAATCTCCAGAATGGATCAAAGATGTTGTGACTTAATGACAGACCATCGCTTACGCTGTTGTTACGTCTTAAAAACCCCATGTCGTTCTGATCATAACTGTTGCTGATTACGCTGCGGCTGTAATTGTATTGCCAGATACCGCCAAATTTTCCGATCCGGACATTGTATTTGTAGCCATAAACATCACTATTCTCAGCATAATACTGTTGGCTTAAAGCTCCCGAACCACTTATCCTGAACATGTTGCTGCTGTCCATGAATCTAAACTCCGTACCGGTAACGTTTGAGGTGAAGCCTGGCTCTGCACCACTTACATTGGTGTTGATCAGACTCACGAATGAGTTGTTTCTTAGGCTTTGGTCGACAACTACGAGGTTGTAGTTGGTAAAATCCTGTGTTGTGACCTTCCTGATCTCGCCTGTCAGTGTATCTTTTAGTTTGGCTGAGCTGGCTGCCGTCATGGCATTGAAAATTCCAATTCCAAGTCCTGAAGATGTACGTCCCGAAAG
>SKSI01000106.1 GCA_007123065.1 Bacteroidales bacterium | reverse complement strand
GAAAAAGGCCATCAATGCTTTCCTCGAACACCTTTATGAAAAACGAATTATGGTCATTAACTCCTGCACATCCGTTTTCTCAACAGCTATCACACAAAAGGAGATCGACATGTTGAGTGATGCCATGCTTAGCGGCTTCCGACACATAAAACCGTTGTTAATTAGTTAATTAGTTAATTAGTTAATTAGCTGATTAGTTAAATGGATGATTCAACGATTCAACGATTCAACGATTCAACGATTCAACGATTCAACGATTCAACGATTCAACGATTCAACGATTCAACGATTCAACAACTAAACAACTCAACAACTAAACAACTAAACAATGAACATATACATCTGTGATGCTGTTCGTACACCCATAGGGAAATTTGGTGGTTCGCTGGCTACTGTCCGGACCGACGATTTGGCTGCCTTACCTGTCAGGGCGCTGATGCATCGCAATCCCGGCATTGATCCTGAGGCGATTGATGATGTGATTCTGGGCTGTGCCAACCAGGCCGGTGAAGATAACCGAAACGTAGCCCGGATGGCTTTGCTGCTTGCAGGTTTACCTGACAAGGTACCGGGATTAACCGTTAATCGTCTTTGTGCTTCAGGGATGGAAGCTGTTGGATCGGCTGCCAGGATGATCCGGTCAGGAGAAGCAGAACTTATAATCGCGGGAGGTGTTGAAAGCATGACACGCGCACCTTTTGTGATGGCCAAGCCGGAAACTGCCTTTTCAAGAAAGACAGAAATCTATGACACCACCATCGGATGGCGCTTTGTTAACAAAAAGCTTGCAAAGCAATACGGTGCAGACTCCATGATTGAAACAGCAGAAAACCTCGTACAACAGTATGGAATCAGTCGTGAAGATCAGGATCTGTTTGCATACAAAAGTCAGCAAAAAACTGCCCGGGCGCAACAGGACGGTTTGTTCAAAAGTGAGCTGTTGCCAGTTGAGATTCCCCAGCGCAAGGGCGAACCGGTCATCTTTGATCAGGATGAACACCCAAGGCTCACCCCACCGGAGAAGCTGGCAACGCTGAAACCGGTGACCGGATCTGATGGTACAGTAACAGCTGCCAATGCCTCCGG
This sequence comes from Bacteroidales bacterium, assembly GCA_007123065.1. Lineage (GTDB taxonomy): Bacteria > Bacteroidota > Bacteroidia > Bacteroidales > UBA7960 > PUPG01. The sequence goes on along the minus strand of SKSI01000106.1, from coordinate 2,262 downwards.
AGTGAATGACGGTGCTGCTGCGCTGATTATTGCATCGGAAAAGGCAGTGAAGAAATATGGCCTCAAGCCGATGGCTGCCATACTTGGAATGCAGTCAGCAGGTGTTCCGCCACGGATTATGGGGATCGGGCCTGTACCGGCCATTCAAAAGCTTATGGCAATGCTGGTTCTGCAGTTAAAAGATTTTGACATCATAGAGCTGAACGAGGCCTTTGCGGCGCAGGCGCTGGCTTGTATCCGGGAACTGGGTCTGAACGATTTCGACGCAAGAATCAATCCTTTGGGTGGTGCCATTGCACTGGGACACCCCCTTGGCATGAGCGGCGCCCGCCTGGTAACAACAGCAACCCATCAGCTCGTTGATAACAAAAAAGACAGAGCATTGTGCAGTATGTGCGTAGGAGTTGGACAAGGCGTTGCTATCGCACTGGAAAGAGTCAGCTGACAAAATATTCAATCCGGAATATCCCTTTAAGGGTTTTGTAAATTGTCTCGTAGATTTTTAAATCCGGAAACACGGTTTTTTCTGTCAACCTGCTCATAGGCAATGATCAGGTTGTTAAGCATCCGTATGATGATATCCCTGTTGGAGCAGGGATTGAAGAATGCAGCCAATGGTTCCATTCCCAGCTTCAAAAGAAATTCATTGATCTCCTGGGTGGAAAAAACAGCACCGCCGCTGAAAGCATTGATGTAAAACAAGGCATTTTCATGCTCCGCCATCATCTTAACTGCATCAAGGCGATCTCCCATATAGGCAAGAACAAAATGCTCCGGCAGGTTGATTCCTGATATCGGAATATCAACGCTTCTCGCGACCAGCATATAAATTACACCTATGCTAAGCGGATTGCCGCTTCGGCTTTGAAGTACCTTGTGAACAAAGGAATTATCGGGATTATGGTAATCATCAATATTGCCGGAAAACCGATGCAGATCATAAAAAACATGATTAAAAACCTTGATCTGTTCAAGAGCAGTCAGGTTTTCATTCATTTCCAGCCAGACATCTTTTCTGATCGCTTCGATGCCGTTGTGTACTTCCGACTCATTGATGTCAGGATAAAAATATCGGGACACGTGCAACCAGGCAGTCAGGAGATCCTGTTCTTCGGAATTTTTCCAATGCTCAAGTCCGGCAGACAGCTGTTTAAAAAGGATTCTCTGAGAGATTTCCTCCAAACGTTTCAGCAGCTCTTCATCGGCAGTGCTGTGAATTGCTTCATCCAAAATTGGAAAGGCAGTCTGGCCATATCCAACAATCTTTTCGGCTATTTCGGAAAAAACAGCCGGATCGGGCTCATCCACCATGCTTATCAAAGCCTGTATATCTCGTTCTCGACTGTCTCTCATCCAGAATTTCTTATTTGGCAATTTTCTCCAGCATATAACGAATCATCTGATCGATGGATTTTTTCACATCTTTGCTATATTCTTTTCTGGTTCTGTTGGCGATGATGTTACAAACTGTTAATGTGTTATGACCCAAAACCTTGCCAAGCCCGTACAGTGCTGATGTCTCCATTTCGAAATTGGTGATGCAGTGACCCTGGTAGCTAAAGTTTTCAATCTGGTCATTCAGTTCAGGAAATGCCAGGGGGATCCGGAGTTCACGTCCCTGAGGGCCGTAAAATCCATTTGCCGTGCCGGTAATGCCTTGTGTAAGTCCGTCAGCAAGGTTCTTCAGCAGGGGTTCACTGGCCGCAAAAATATAAGGATAAGGAAGATTCTTCGACCAGTTGGTATGTTGTGCAAAAGCATCAGCCATCCCCGTTTCCAACAAAGCTTTATCGAATTGATAGAAGTGCATCAGGCCATCAAACCCAAGTCCGAATGCTGAAGCCACAAGTGAATCCACAGGAATATCAGACTGCAGGGCACCTGACGTTCCAAGCCTGATAATGTTTAACGCTTTATGCTGATCATGTGGAACACGTTTCTCCAAATCAATATTGACAATAGCGTCCAGCTCGTTCAAAACAATATCAATATTGTCTGTGCCGATTCCGGTTGATGTCACACTGATGCGTTTCTTGTTGAAAAAACCAGTATGGGTCAGAAACTCCCGGCTTTGTATCTTATATTCAACTTTCTCAAAATATTTTGATATTAAAGGCACCCTTCCCTGATCACCAACAACTATTACTGTATCAGCAAGATGCTCCGGACGAAGTTTCAGATGGTAAATGCTGCCATCGTTATTTAGAATTAACTCCGATTCTTTAAACCTTTTCATATACATCCATTTAAATTATATTTCTT
>SKSI01000144.1 GCA_007123065.1 Bacteroidales bacterium | reverse complement strand
TCTTCAGGAATCAAAACGATGTAAAGTTATTGTTTATTTTTGTGATGAAGAGCTGTTTTTTTATTCGGATTTGATTTCAATCCGTTTTTTATCCTTATTTGACTCATGTTTCTTGAAAATGAACACGACAGGGCGCGGCGCAGGGGATGGATCGAAGTGATCTGCGGCAGTATGTTTTCCGGTAAAACGGAGGAGCTGATCCGTCGTTTGAAGCGGGCTCGCATTGCACGATTAAAGGTTGAGATATTTAAGCCCGGATTGGACAAGCGATACGACGATGAAAAGGTTGTTTCGCATGATGCCAATGAGATCCAGTCAACTCCGGTGCCGGCTTCCGCAAATATTTTGCTTATGGCAAATGACGTGGATGTTGTAGGCATTGATGAAGCCCAGTTTTTTGATGCCGGCCTCCCGGATGTTTGCAACCAGCTTGCCAATTCCGGCATCCGGGTGATCGTCGCAGGTCTTGACATGGACTATATCGGCAAGCCCTTCGGACCGATGCCCAGCTTGCTTGCCACGGCTGAATACATCACCAAGGTGCATGCCATTTGTGTTCAGTGCGGACATCTTGCCCAGCATTCACACAGGATTATCGACAATGACAAGCTTGTTGTACTTGGAGAAACGGATGCGTACGAGCCGCTTTGCAGGAGCTGCTTCACCAGGGAAATCAAAAAAAATCAGTAAAACTCAGAGGCGCTTTTTCAGGGCAATTGTTTCTTTCTCGAAACCGGGCTTCCCCAGCAGGGCGAACATATTATTTTTATATGCCTCAACTCCGGGCTGATCAAACGGATTGACATCAAGAATGTATCCACTGATGGCACAAGCCATTTCGAAAAAGTAGATCAGTCCGCCGATATTGTAGGGGGTGATCTCCGGAATAATGATTTCCAGATTCGGGACATTTCCGTCGACGTGCGCCAGCATGGTTCCCCGGGAAGCCATTTCATTCACGAATCCGACAGATTTACCAGCCAGATAGTTCAATCCTTCAAGGTCATTTGCATCTTCAGGTATGAACACTTCGTAACGACTTTTTTTAACAGTGAGTAACGTTTCAAAGAAGTTTTTATGGCCATCCTGGATGTATTGCCCCATCGAATGGAGATCTGTTGTGAATGTCACACCGGCTGGAAAGATTCCCTTGCCGTCTTTACCTTCGCTCTCTCCAAAAAGTTGTTTCCACCATTCGATGAAGCTGGAGAGGGATGGGTTATAGGTGGCAAGTATTTCCGTTGTCTTCCCTTTGCTATAGAGTATATTTCTGATTACGGCATAATGGGCGGCGGGATTTTCCGTGAGCCGGTCTTTCTGTTTCAAAAAACCCGCCATTTGTGATGCTCCTTGCACCAGTTCCCTGATATTGTAACCTGCAACGGCAATTGGCAGCAAGCCCACCGGTGTCAGGACGGAATAGCGTCCGCCCACATCGTCGGGAATCACATAACTCTTGTAGCCTTCTGCATCAGCCAGGGTTTTGAGTGCACCTTTTGATGCATCGGTAATGGCAATGATTCGCTCTGCTGCCGACGTTCTTCCGTGTTTTCTTATCAGCAACTCACGTAACAGACGGAAGGCAATTGCAGGTTCTGTAGTAGTACCTGACTTGGATATCACAACGATTGAAAAGGATTTCTGTTCCAGCCAGGACAGCAAATTGTGAAGGTAATCCTGGTCCAGGTGGTGTCCTGCGTAAACCAGTTGCGTCCGGGAAGATCCTGCTTCATTTGAAGAAAAAGAGGCAGCTGACAATGCCTCACAAACAGCACGGGCGCCAAGATAAGAGCCGCCAATACCTACAACAACAACCACGTCAGCGTGTTTCCTGAACTCAGCGGCATCTGCTTCAATACGCGAAAGAATTGCATCATCCATCTGGTCAGGAAGCTCAATCCAGCCCAGAAACTCATTTCCTTTACCTTCCTTCTTATAAAGCTGATCCCTGTGCAGGTCTACTTCTCTCTGAAACAGCTTCAGTTCATCCTGCGAGACAAACTCCGTCACATATTGATCATTCAGTTTCAAAGACATAGTACAAATGGATTTGTCGCGTTTTACTCGAGCTTTCTTGCAATCTCGATGGTTTCAAACGCCTCGATGATATCTCCTACCTTGATATCGTTAAACTTGTCAATATTCAGGCCACATTCATAACCGGCTGAAACCTCTTTCACGTCATCCTTGAAACGTTTTAGTGAACCAAGTAAGCCGGTATAAATTACAATTCCATCGCGGATCAACCTGATTTTGGAGTTGCGGTGAATCTTTCCATCCAACACCATACAACCTGCTACGGTTCCCACTTTGGTGATTTTAAACACGTCACGCACTTCAATGTTCGCTGTAATCTTTTCTTCAATTTCAGGGGAAAGCATTCCTTCAATAGCTGACTTGATCTCACTAATGGCATTATAGATAACGCTATAGAGACGTATGTCGATCTGCTCTTGTTCGGCAAGCTTTCTGGCAGCCATTGAGGGTCTGACCTGGAATCCAATGATAATGGCATTGGAAGCTGATGCCAGCAACACATCTCCTTCAGTAAGCTGTCCAACAGCCTTATGAATGATATTTACCTGGATCTCTTCAGTACTTAGCTTCAGAAGCGAATCACTCAGTGCTTCAACAGAGCCATCCACATCACCTTTTACGATAATGTTGAGTTCCTTAAAGTCTCCGATAGCAATTCGGCGACCGATCTCGTCCAGGGTGATATGTTTCTGAGTGCGCAGACCTTGTTCGCGGATGAGTTGTTGTCTTTTTGTGGTGATATTTTTTGCTTCGCTTTCCGATTTCAGCACGTTGAATGTATCGCCGGCGAGCGGCGCCCCATTAAGACCAAGCAGAAGAACGGGTGTTGACGGACCAGCTTCTGTTACGCGCTGCCCTCTTTCATTGAACATCGCCTTAACCCTTCCGTAGGTTGTTCCGGCAACGACAATATCACTTTTGCGCAAGGTTCCGTTCTGAACAAGTATCGTTGCTACAAAGCCTCTGCCTTTGTCCAGGGATGATTCTATCACTGTTCCGGATGCACCCTTCGAAGGATTGGATTTAAGCTCAAGCAGCTCGGATTCAAGCAATACTTTTTCGAGCAGGTTGTCAATATTTAAACCATTCTTGGCAGATATCTCCTGACTTTGGTATTTTCCACCCCAGTCTTCAACCAGGATATTCAAGTTTGCCAGCTCCTCCTTCACTTTTTCCGGTGCAGCATTCTCTTTGTCGATTTTATTGATAGCTATTACGATAGGTACGCCAGCAGCCTGGGCATGGTTGACGGCTTCCACGGTTTGGGGCATCACGCTGTCGTCGGCGGCTACAACGATGATTGCCACGTCCGTTACTTTTGCACCGCGCGCTCTCATTGCAGTAAATGCCTCGTGCCCTGGTGTATCAAGGAAAGTAATGCGTTTGCCATCTTCCAGCTCAACGGCATAAGCACCGATATGTTGTGTAATGCCACCGGCCTCACCGGCAATGATATTGGAATGACGGATTTGGTCCAGCAGGGAAGTTTTTCCGTGGTCTACGTGGCCCATTACAGTTACTATAGGGGCGCGATCTTCAAGCATTGCAGGATCATCTGCTTCCTCTTCAATGGTTTCCTGGGTGTCGGCACTAACAAAATTGACTTCAAACCCAAATTCATCGGCAAGAATAGAGATGGTTTCTGCATCCAGCCTTTGATTGATTGAGACAAATAATCCCAGCGACATACAGGTTGAGATAATCTCGTTTACAGAGACATTCATCAGGTTTGCAAGCTCAGCTGCAGAAACAAACTCAGTAACCTGCAGCACCTTCTGTTCCGTGACTGCCTGTTCCATCTCTTTTTCTTTCTGCTGTTGCATAATTTCCCTTTTCAGCCTGCGGTGCTTAGCCGCTTTTGACTTCCCGGTACCACTCAGGCTTGCCAGGGTTTCCCTGATTTGCCGGGAGATTTCCTCCTCGGTCACTTCCGGCTTGACAGCTTCCTTCTTTCTTCCCTTTTTTGCTTTGGAAGTATCAGGCCTGCCAACTTTTTTGTCCTGTTGAACATCAACAGTCTCTGCTGTTTTGTCCTTGCGGATGCGTTTCCTTTTCCGTTTTTTTGATTTGGCTGTATCAGAAGAAGATGCAACCGGTTTTTTGGGTGTTTCTTTTGGATCAGGGAGATCCATCTTACCCAGGATGGTCGGGCCATCCAGTTTCTTAAACTGGGTCTGATGATGTTCTGTAGCAGATTCATCCTTCGGAGTATCATCTGTTTTAGATGATGTATCTTTTGCCTCAGACTCGGTGGCAGTTACCTCTTCCTCCTTCTGAATCTCTTCAATTGCTTCATCTTTTTCAGGCTTTTCCTCAGGTTTTTCTGTTTTTTCAACAACCTGCTCCTCTTTCGTCGCAGCCTTTGCTTTCTTTTTCCCGGGTTTGGGCTCTTCAATATCAATCCTACCCAACACTTTCAGTTTCAGTCCCGAATCGATTGACTCCTCAGATTCAGTGGCTTCTTCTTTCTTATCTTCTTTCTTGTCTTCCTTCTTGTCTTCTTTCTTGTCTTCCTTCTTATCCGGGGTAACTTTATCAGCGACAGATTCTTCTGCTGATTTATCAGTTTCCGTATCTTTTTCAGAAGTGATTTCCTTTTTTTCAGCAGGTTCTGTCTCTTCTTCTTTATCGGCTATTTCTTTTTTAGGTTTGGGCTTATCTTCCTCTTCCAGTTTACCGACAATCTTCAAACCGGAGGGTTTTGCTGCTTCTTTCTCTTTCTGCTCTGGTTCAGGCAGCTTTTCCTTAGGCTGTTCAACAACTCCTTTGGCATCCTGAATGAAAAGTTCCTCTTCCTTTTCAGTCTCCTGGTCATCCTCCTTAGGTATTTCTTTACCCTTATCGGTAGTAACGGTTTCCCTTTTGAGGATACTTAGCCCTGCCTTTTTGGTGGCCTCTTTCAGGGTCTTTTCGCTCTGAAACTCCTGAAAAAGCAACTCATAAGCATCCTGGGAGATTTTAGCATTGGGGTTGTTGTCCACACCAATCCCTTTCTTGTTGAGAAAATCAACAATAGTGGTGAGCCCGATGTTAAACTCCCTGGCAACCTTACTTAACCTTCTTGTCTTTGTCCCTTCAGTCATATACGGATTTCTGTTATCAATCTTTTGCGGAGCTGCTAAGCCACATAATCCAGTTGCTAAGCTGGACACTATGCAGGTTAAACGCTGCAAATTTATGCTATTTTATTCAAACTCTGCTTTTAATATGCGCATAACCTCTTCAACGGTTTCCTGCTCAAGATCCGTTCTTGTAACGAGGTCTTTAACGGTGAGGTTCAAAACACTTTTCGCAGTATCACAACCCACCTTTTTCAACTCTTCAATGATCCAACCTTCAATTTCATCGCTGAACTCAACCAGGTCAACATCTTCGCCTTCAATCTCCGTTTCACGGTAAACATCTATTTCATAACCGGTCAGACTGCCTGCCAGCTTTATATTGAAACCTCCTTTACCGATTGCCAGAGATACCTGGTCTGGTTTCAGGTATACCTCTGCACGTTTGTTTTCTTCATCAATCACAGTTGATGTGATTTTCGCAGGACTCAGTGCGCGGGCAATGTATAATGTAGTATTGGTCGTGTAATTGATCACATCGATATTTTCATTACGAAGCTCTCTGACAATACCGTGAATTCGTGAACCCTTCATACCGACACAAGCGCCAACCGGATCAATCCGGTCATCATAAGATTCAACGGCAACCTTGGCACGTTCACCCGGAACCCTGACAATCTTTTTAATGGTGATGAGGCCGTCGTAAACCTCAGGAACTTCTTGTTCAAACAGTCTTTCCAGAAAAACCGGAGAAGTACGGCTAAGTATGATCAGCGGGTTGTTGTTCTTGATATCCACCCGTGAAACAACGGCGCGCAAAGTATCTCCTTTTCTGTAGAAGTCAGAGGGTATCTGCTCCGTTTTGGGCAAAATCAGTTCGATGTCTTCATCATCCAGTGCTAAAATCTCTTTTTTCCATACCTGATATACCTCTGCGGTTACCAAATCCCCGACAAGGGCCTGATACTTCTTATAAATGCTGTCTTTCTCAAGCTCCAGGATCTTGGAAGCCAGATTTTGCCGGATGGCAAGAATCTCACGTCGCCCAAAATCGCTCAATCGCACGGGCTCAGAAACATCTTCACCGATCTCAAAGTCAGGTTCAATCTTAATGGCCTCCGAATAGGCGATCTGGCTGTTTTCATCTTCCACCTCTCCATCTTCAACAATGACACGGTTGCGCCAAACCTCAAGGTCTCCCTTGTCAATATTTACAATAATATCAAAGTTTTCTGATGAGCCGTATTTCTTTTCAAGGATGCTCCCGAAGACGTCTTCAAGGATTAGCATCATAGTAGAACGGTCGATGTTTTTGAATTCTTTAAATTCCGAAAACGACTCAACCAAATTGATAGTTTCCATCTTCTTTGTTTTGTTTTTTTGTTATGCTTCTATTTCTTAAAGGACACCTGAACTCTTGCTTCCAGAATGTCATCATAAATGATAAAAACTTTTGATTCTGTTTCTGTTTGTATCTCTTTTTTCTGTTTTTTCTTTTTCTTTTCAAGATCTGGTTCCAGCCAGATACCGTCTTCTGTTGCTTCCACGAGCTTACCTTTCATCTGCCGGTCATCTTTTGCCTTAATGGCCAGGCGGCGACCAACGTTATTTCTGTATTGACGCGTCAGAACAAGCGGCTGTCCCACTCCTACCGAAGACACCTCAAGGCTAAAGTCCTCTGCATCACGATCAAAATGAGATTCAATATATTTGCTTAATACAATGCAGTCTGTAACCGACACACCTTTGTCACCATCAATAAAAACCTTGATGTGATTCTGAGTGCTTAGGGTCATCGATACCAGGAACCGATCCGTTCCTGCCAGATGCTCATCAACAATATCTGTTATCTTTTGCTTATTCATAGATGACTTTTTTCCAATAAAGAAGGGGACTTATTGCCCCCTTGTCTTTCCCGGCCTGAAAAAATTCAGTGCAAAGGTAATCAAATTTTCTGAATCAGAAAAAATATGCCTGTTTTTTAGCATATTATGATTTTAAGCGAAAGATTGCCTATCGATGTTCCGACATCATCATAAGCCATCGGTCGTAGTAGGCTTCGAATACCTGCTCAGCACGGTCTGCCAGTTCGTCCTGATTGTACATATCACAGATGATACTTATACGTTGCAACATTCCAAGGCTTTCATGTTTGTGATCGGACACAAGATCGGCAATCCCTCCCGGGAAACGGAAATAATAGATCAGGTTTTCCTCATGAATATCGATCATCCGTTCAGCGATGACATTGCCTTTTTCGTAAACTCCGGCTTCATAGTAATGTTCGGCCATAAGCAAGGTAAAATAATTGTAGGGCACATTATGCTCCGGTATCATTGCCATCGCCTTGTCGAGGACGGCAACTGCCGAGTCAGGCTTATTCTCTTGCAATAAAGTTTTTGCCAATCTGTGCATCACGTTCCTGAAGCTCACCGTAAGCCGTCTGTGATCTTCATCAAGATAAACATCAGGGTCTGACATATTGCCCCACTGAAATTTATTCATAACGTTGTCATACAATATTGTCGTATTTACACGGCCGGGTTCAACCCTGTCATGTTCCGAACGGATTGGCACAAGGCGGTATGCCATCCCTTCAAGTTGAAAATACTCTTCAAGGCCCATATAGGAATCACTTCCGGTTGTAATCGCAAAATAGACGGGACGTTCCCAATTGTTTTTTGCCAGGAAATTCAATGCCATCAGATGGTTCTTGTTCAGTCCGCTTCCGGGCATCACCCACTCTACGGCATCGACGATCAGGTGAGCATCTTCAGGTGCGACGGTTCCATTCGCCACGACTTTGGCTGAATCAACCGGAAGACGGAATTTATTGGTTGGGATAAAGTCCTCAAAACCCCGACCTGTGCGAATACGTGTATTCTGTGCATCACTTCCGACAAACTCCATCAATCGGCTTAAATTCTGGAAGCCTTCAAGACGTTCAATCATAAATACATAATCCCTTGTGCCGTCTCTGTACTGATGTGGTTCAAAGCTAAAAGGAACCGGATACGCATCATACGTTTTACGGCGCAGCATGTTATCAATGTACCAGTCTGTGTTGAGCAAACTCATATTGACCACTTTGATATCCGTTCTTACCCCTTCAACCTCCTGTGCATACCATAGCGGAAACGTATCATTATCGCCATTTGTAAAGATGATGGCATTAGGAGCACAAGACTCCAGATAGTTGACAGCCACATCGCGTGCGCCATATCTACCCGACCGGTCGTGGTCGTTCCAGTTCTCCCTTGCCATATTTGCCGGAACCAGCAAGATGGAAACGGCTATAACGGCCAGCACTGCACCCTTACTCTTTCTGTCTGAGCCCGCTATATCCAGACTTTTAATTTTTCGGGAAAGTCCGTCAATTAGAGCCATAACACCCAGTCCAACCCAAATGGAGAAGGCATAAAATGACCCGATGTAGGAGTAGTCGCGTTCCCTTGGCTGAAAAGGTGTCTGGTTCAGATATATGATAATGGCCAGACCTGTCATAAAGAAAAGCAGTCCGACGACAAGGGCGTCCTGAGGCCTGCGTTTAAGCTGAAAGAGAAAACCGATCACACCCAGCAGAAAGGGCAACATATAATAGCGGTTATACCCGGGATTGGATTTTATACTTTCGGGCAGGTCAGACTGTGGTCCGAGGCGCAATTCATCAATAAAATTGATACCCGTAAGCCAGTTCCCGTTCATAGGACCCCCGTGACCCTGGATATCGTTTTGACGCCCGCTGAAGTTCCACATCAGATAACGCAGGTACATGTGTCCGACCTGATGTGAAAAAAAGAAACGCAGGTTCTCGCCAAATGTAGGTTTGTTAATCACTTCCGATGAACCATCAAACTGGGTAACACGAACCGGGCGCCCCTGCACCCTCCCCCACCTTTCGTAACCCTGGGCATGCTGTCCGCGACTGCTCCACATTCGGGGGAAAAGGGTCGTAAATTGCGGATCGTAAACCGGTTCAAGCTCTTTACGCGGGTTGATGATCTCATATCTGCCCGTTTCACGGTTCTTTCCCCAGACAGGAATGCCATCTTCCAGGTCGATCACAGGGGCATTGTAATAGGGACCATGTAATAATGGCCATGCGCCGTATTGTTCACGACCCAGATATGCCTTCATCGCCAATGCATCCTTGGGTGCGTTCTCGTTGATCGGCACCTGTGCATTGGAACGGATGACCAACATAAAGAAACTCGAATAGCCGATCACGATAAATGTAAAGCAAAGCAATATGGTGTTCCAGACCACTTTTTTCTTTTTCTGCGTGTAGTACAATCCGAAAACAATGGATGCGATCAGCAGCACAAAGAATATAACCGTGCCGCTATGAAATGGCAGCCCGATGCTGTTCACAAAAAACCGTTCAAAGCGCCAGTCAAGCTGCATAATCCCGGGTATCAGGATTGATTGAATAAAATAGAGCAATGTCACTGCCACAATCCCTGTAAGGATAATCCCTTTTCTTGTTGGTGTGTATTTTTTAAAATAATATACAAACACGATAGCAGGTATCGCGAGGAGATTTAACAGGTGCACGCCAATTGACAAGCCAATGATGTAAAAGATGAGTACCAGCCATTTATTGGCATCAGGTTCATTGGCACGGGCCTCCCATTGAAGGATGGCCCAGAAAACGAACGCGGTAAGAAATGCAGATGTCACATACACCTCTGCTTCGACTGCTGTAAACCAGAATGAATCGCTGAATGTCAATGTCAATGCACCAACCAGACCGCTACCGAAGATTACCATTGCCTGTGTAACTGAAAGTTGCTGGCCGGCAACAAGAAGTTTCTTTGCCAGTATATTAATGGTCCAGAACAGGAACATCACGGCCATTCCTCCGGCAACTGCCGACATCATATTGATCCAGAATGCAACCCTGGAAAGCTCGCCTAGAGCAAAGAGTGAGAATACTCTGGCCATCATCTGGTAGAGTGGTGCACCCGGCGGGTGACCGATCTGCAGTTTATATGATACGGCAATTCGTTCGCCGGCATCCCAGAAACTAACCGTAGGCTCAAGAGTAAGCAGGTACATTAAAGCGGCAAATGCAAAAAGGCCCCAACCGATATAGTTGTTGATCCTGCGATATAAGATGTCGTCCATAGTTAGATTTATTGATTTGATAAAGAGTGGCTTACAAGAATTAAACTTGTTGAATTACGAAATGCGAAAATACAAAAAAAAGAAGGTTCATCGCATGTTTTTAACATCTATTTCATTACCACAAGCCGTTTCATTGCATTTTTTTTTGATTTTTTTGTGCTGACTAAAATAATTTTTATCTTTGCCGACCGAAAACGGATTGACCGATGGTGTAACGGTAGCACTACAGTTTTTGGAGCTGTCTGTCCAGGTTCGAATCCTGGTCGGTCAACAACAATAAAAAGCAAACCCCTGTATTAGCGACATACAGGGGTTTTTGTTTGCTGAATCCTTTTGTGTCTGAAGGCCCGATTATTCCCGGGCAAATCGTGCATATTAATCAAGTAGAATAATTTTATCCTTAAATCTGGTCTTCAAAATTTTATTCAAATCATTTAATTCTGAATTAGTTAATTCCAATCCTATAATCAGCTTTGAGCCGGACCAATTAATTTCAAAAAGACTGCTATTAAGTTTAATGAAGATTTTATCTTTTTGATTTAATTCTGTTTCGTTTTCTGAGGTTTCAACTGTATACCAATCAATTTCATCTCTATCCTCAGGATAACTTCTGTGAATCAATAAATATTTTTCTGTATTGTTGATTATATAGTCTATGCTTTCGTTTTCATTGTCTATAGTATCCGAAAATTCAACAGTACAACCAAAATCCGGATCATCTGTAATTGACAGATTTTTGCAGATGAAATCAACTTTGTCTGTTAATCCTGTCTTGCTCATTGCTTTATTATCCGGTTATTTTATAATCACCAATCAATACTTTTGCTGAAATGTTTAGTCTGGTTGTCAATTTTCGAATCATATCAACAGTCAATCTGCGCTTACGATTCAGAATCTCTGAAACTCGACTCTTTCCACCAATCTCCGAAATCAAATCCACTTGTTTAAGCTGCATTTCTTCCATCCGTATCTTAATCGCCTCAATCGGGTCAGGAGCTTCGATTGGATAATGTTTGTTTTCGTAATCATCAACCATTAATCCAAGTATTTCTAACTCATCACTCTCAGGAGTACCGAGTTTTGCATCGAAAATCTCTTCCAATCTTTTCAATGCTGCTCTGTAATCCGCATCTGTTTTTATCGGTTTTATTTCCATAATCACTAATTTTAAATACTATTAGCATCAATTTTGTCATAATCCAAATGAGCACCTATGAATCGGACAAAAGCTAATTGATGTTCAAAATTGAATTTTATCACCAATCGGTATGTGTTGCCTTTAATATTAAGAACAATCCTACTGTCTTTTAGAATACTTGCATTGGCATAACTCTGTTTAACATCATTGGGTGTTCTCCAATCTGAATTCATCGCTGTATCATACCAAGTCTTTAAATATTGCTCTGAATCAGGATGTTTTTCCCAAAATTCTCTCAATGTGCTTTTTGCAAATATCCTTTTCATAGTTCTCAATCTGCGAACAAAGATATAATAAAATTCTCAATCTGGGAACTTATTTTATACAGGATGTTTCTCAGCATGTTTGCCAACGTGACTGCTATACCTGCAGTTGCGGATTACGGGCTGCTAAACTATCCCCCGATACAGAAGATAATGCGAAGCAGAAAACCCGAAACCTGCACTGCACCCGCAATTGCCAGGTATAGCATGTTGGCTACAGGCTTAATTATTCGTCGTCAATTATTTTATTATAGTCTATATTTATCCCCATTTTGCCTGCAACCAAGGTTCGGATTTCTTTTGCTATTTTCATTGCATTTTCGACCTTGTCTTTTGATAAAAAAATTGTTTTGTTGGGATACCTTACTTCAACCGCATAACTTTGAAGTTCACTTACAATTTCAAAATAAGTTTCAAATTCTGGGTCATCAGGCACTATTAGCTCAAGAAGGTATATTAAATCATGTGAAAATCGAAAAGTTATTGATTTGAAAATCAGGTAAGATTTTAAATACTTTTCCACCGCTTGCTGGCAATGAAATGTCAC
>SKSI01000018.1 GCA_007123065.1 Bacteroidales bacterium | reverse complement strand
TGCCGATGATTAAAGTATCGGCAGGCACATTGTAAAACTCCCGAATACTTGGTGTAATCTCCAGTTCATAAAGGTCGGGGCCTATTCTTGTCATTTGAGGCTGGACATTATTATCTCCCCACCCACCAATTACATATTGCCACTGGTTAAAGGGCGTGCTGATGCCTGTATGAGTATACACATCACCTTCGTATCCTTCCATCCCTCCGCCACCCTGGGTGGCGTCAAAAGTGATAATTACAGCATCATCGGCTGTGGGTAAAGGAGGATCGGTCGTGATCTGGGCGTTAAGCAAAACAACACTTCCTAAAAAGGAAAGGATTAACAATAGATGTGGTTTTAAAAATTGCATGGTTCAGTTTATATAAAGTACATAAAAATCAGGATACAAAGATACGAAAAAAGCAGGAAGTGGTTCTTAGACTTAGCAATACAGTATAGCGATGGTGTGTTTGTTGTTCCTTGTTCATTGTTCCTTGTTCCTTGTTCCTTGTTCATTGTTCCTTGTTCGTTGCTCCTTGTTTGTTGTTCTTTATTGATGATCTTTGTTTACTGTTCACTGTTTACCGTTCATCGTTTACTGTTCACTGTTCACCGTTTTTTGTCCACAAATTCACACAAATTTTTGCACAAATTTTCACAAATTATGATTCTAATAGCTGTTGCAACAAAAATGTGTAATTTAACATCCTGAAAATGGTATTTTAAAACAAAACAAACGGCAATCCGTTCTATTACAAAATTCATAAACATCAATAAATGAAAAACAAAAAATACATACTCATTGCGCTGGGCATACTGATTATTGCCGGCCTTTGGTATTTTCTGCGTGATGAGGCGGTTACGATGGAGCACATTCAGGTGCCGGTAGCGCAGGGTGACTTTCAGATCAGCGTTTTTACTAGCGGTGAGCTTGAAGCCAAAAATTCCGAAAACATTCAGGGGCCTGCCAATCTGAGGCTGGTGGGTATCTGGAACGCGCAAATTGCTGAATTGATTCCGGAGGGCACTGTTGTTAAAGAAGGAGACTGGGTTGCAACACTTGACCGGACAGACATCAGCAACAGAATTCAGGATCTGGAAACAGAGCTGGAAAAGCTGCAAACCTCCCAAACGCAGGTCCGGTTGGATACAACCATGGATTTGCGCAATGCCAGAGATGAGCTTGTTAACCTGCGCTTCAATTATGAGGAAGCACAAATAAACCTCGAGCAATCTCAGTTCGAACCTCCTGCCACCATCCGCCAGGCTGAGATTAACCTTGATAAGCTGGAGCGTGCCTATGATCAGGCTCAGGAAAATTACAAGCTGCGCAAACAACAAGCCGAAGCACGAATGCAGGAGATCAATGCATCGCTGACACAGGTGCAGCGACGCTATCAAAATATGATGAATGTTTTGGATGATTTTGTGATCCATGCACCCAAGGATGGTATGGTAATTTACCGTCGCAATTGGGATGGAACGAGGGTTGCGGTTGGTTCGCAGATCAGCACATGGGACAACACCGTTGCTACCCTGCCCGATTTCTCTGTGATGATGTCACGTACTTATGTCAATGAGATCGACATCAGCAAGGTACAGGTGAATCAACCTGCAGAAATCGTTGTTGATGCATTCCCTGAGAAGAAGTTTACCGGATTTGTTACGGAGGTGGCCAATATCGGTGAACAACGCCCCAACCAGGATGCCCGTGTTTTTGAGGTGAAGATCCAGATCAATGAGTCGGATACCATCTTGCGTCCGGCTATGACAACTAAAAATACCATCATTACGCATGTTGAAGAGGATGTGCTGTTCATTCCAATCGAAGGAATACATGCCACTGATACCCTTATATATGTTTTCCGTGACATCAACAACAGGCCCGCACGACAGCAGGTGATCACGGGTATGCGTAACGAAAATGAAATCATCATTCGTCAAGGGTTAACAAAGGGTGATATGATCTACCTGACCGTGCCCCAAAATGCCGACGATCTTCCCCTGCAACCTTTGTAAACAGACCGGCAAATGCGCTATCTTGAAAAATACTTTTACAACCTTAACATCGCTCTAGAGGCGGTTATAGATAACCGTTTCAGGTCTCTGTTGACTGCATTGGGGATCATCTTCGGTGTGGCTGCCGTTATTGCCATGCTGGCTATAGGCACTGGTGCACGTCAGGAGATTCTTGATCAGATGAAGATGGTTGGCGTCAACAATATCATCATCCGTCCGATCTATGCTGAAGATGACAGCCGGGATGAAAGCATGAAAGGGAGATTTTCTCCCGGACTGACTTTAAGGGATGTAGAAAGCATTGCCGCAATAGTGCCTACGGTGCAACGTGTCAGTCCGGAGGTGGAAATATCTGCTTTTGCAATGAAAAGCGGAATACGCCGTCCGGTTCGCGTAGCCGGAGTTACTCCGGACTATTTTGATGTATTCTCTCTGGCTATTGCCCGCGGAACTATGTTCACACAGGATCATATTCAGGATGGTGCTCCCGTTGCAATCATTGGCAACAACATCAGGGCGATTTTTTTTGGCAATACAGATCCCATTGGCAAACAAATTAAGGCGGGCAACAACTGGTTGACTGTTATTGGTGTTGTTGAAGACCGCATGGTTACCGAGGATGCCGTGAAAAGTCTTGGCGTCAGCGAGTTCAATAACGTGATTTATACACCGGTGCAGAGTATGTTGCTTCGGTTTCAGGACAGGTCCGCGGTGAAAATTGAGGAAATTCAGCGTACACGTGGCGGAGGACGGGGACGCGGTGGGATGTTTGTTATTTCTACGTCTGCCAACGAGCAGGAAGAAGTGGAATACCAGAATTACCATCAGCTCGACAGGGTCGTTGTTCAGGTGGAAAATTCCGAACAGCTTACACCATCTGCTGATGTTTTGCGGCGGATGCTTATCCGGCGCCACAATGGTGTTGAAGATTTTGAAGTTATTATTCCGGAGCTTTTGCTCCGGCAGGAACAGCGCACCAAAGACATTTTCAATATTGTGTTGGGAGCCATTGCCGGTATATCCCTGATTGTTGGCGGGATCGGGATTATGAATATTATGCTTGCATCCGTTATGGAGCGAACCAAAGAGATCGGTGTGCGCCTGGCCGTTGGAGCAAAAAAAACCGATGTGGTGTTTCAGTTTTTGTCTGAATCTACAATTATCAGTGTGGTTGGAGGGGTTGTCGGTATCTTCCTTGGAATTGCCCTTTCGCGCAGCATCATGCACTTTACAGATATCCTGACTATCGTTTCTCCGGGCTCTGTCCTGATCTCATTTGGTGTTGCAGCCACAGTGGGCATCGTGTTCGGATATATGCCGGCGAAGAAAGCTGCGGCAAAAGACCCGGTCAGCTCGCTCCGCTATGAGTAGATGTG
>SKSI01000087.1 GCA_007123065.1 Bacteroidales bacterium | reverse complement strand
TTTGTTCTTCATACCGGGCACATCGCTTCAGGTATTGCAGAAATTACTCTCCGGGATGTATTGTTTGCATTGGCTATTGGCATATTTGTGGATGCTTTTGGATACATGACCTGGACGCGTGCTCTGCAACAAGGGAAACGCTTGTCGGTAGATGTCGCGAAAGTGGCATCAATTGTTTTTTTATTGCCTGTGACATCTTTGGTTATCGTGTTTGTCGTCTTCCGGGAGATAACGATCTCAGAACCATATTTCCTGAAAACTCTGGTATTGTTGCTTGCCGGAATAGGGCTTGCACAGAAATCAACTGCTGTTTCAAGGTTCTTGCTAAACAAAAGGTAAGTCAAGTTTATTCCTGTTGCAACGAGAAGATAGCGGCTCCCAGGGGCGGTAGCTCAACCGATATGCCTTTCTGAATCAATTGTGCTTTTGTATATATTGCTTTTCCCAGATTATCTGGCAGCAAATTTATCACCCGTAACGATTTGGAGTTGTTGTCCCCCCGAAGTTCAAAAAAGTGCTCAGGTATCTTGATTGTGGGTTGAACAGGATGATATTTGTTGAAATTGGCAGCAATGAGCCAGATGGTGCTATCATCCCAGCGCAGATAGGTGTAGAGGGCGTCCGGATCGTTGTGTGTGTTTGCCCACATCAAATCGTAAAACTGGCCTTTGCTGATTACAGGATGCTTAGCCAGCTTTAGCAAATCCTGATAAAATAAACGCAGGTGTTTTTCATCCTGACTCAGTAATTCAAGATTGCATTTGCCGTGATTGTACCATTTCTGGAAAGATGGAACGGCGCAGTAGTCAAAAATGCTTGTTCTGCCGTCATCACCACTGTAACCCCCTTTTCCTTCGGCGGGTTCACCCATTTCCTGTCCGAAATAGACCATTACCGGGCCCTGATGCAAGGTAGCGGAGACTGCCATGGCCGGAATTCCTGCACGCGCGTTACCGGCAAAATGGCTGGATGCGATCCGCTGTTCGTCGTGATTCTCCATAAACCGTAACATATGTGCATCCAGGCTGTTGAGTTTTTTCCATTCATCCTGAAGCGAGGCAGCCGCCCGGTCTCCTTTCAGTACGGCTCTGATGGCATCATAAAGGCCGACTTTGTCATAAAGATAATCGAATCCTGCCTGAACAAAGTCCGGGTATCGTGCCGGATTGTAAATTTCAGCAATAAAAACCGTGTCGGGGTAATGCTTGCGGACTTCTGCAATACACCACTTCCAGAACTCCACCGGCACCATCTCCGCCATATCGCAACGAAAACCTGAAATTTTTTTCCCCGACCAGTACAACAGGATATCCAGCATTTTTTTCCAGGTGTCAGGTAATGGATGGAAGTGTTTTATCCCGCCATTAATGAAGTCAATGCCATAGTTCAGTTTCACTGTTTCATACCAGTCGTTGAATCCCGGTCTGTTTGAGAAACAATCATTGCCGGTTGCTTTTGCCGGATTTTCAACGTATTGTAGGTTTTCGGCAGCCGTTAAATGTGGCTGCCGGTAAACTTGTGGAGGCAACTCAAGGTTCTTTCCGGGAATGTAATAAAAGTTATTATCCGGATGAAAAGCAAGTGATGTGCGGTCGGATGTCCCAATATCTTTGCTTTTTCTCTCCGAACGGTCAGACCGGTATTCACGGGCCACGTGGTTGGGTACAAAATCGATGATGGGAGCCAGTCCGGCCCGGTGGCATCTTTCTATCAGCGACCCAAATTCCTCCATCCTTTTATCGACATTCTCAGCAAGATCGGGTGAAACATCATAATAGTCACGAATTGCATACGGAGAACCTGCCTGGCCTTTTATGACCAATGGGTTTCCGGCAGGTATTCCATGATGCGGATATCCTGTGCAGGAAGCATGTTCCGGCACACCGGTCAGCCAAACATGGTTTGCACCCAAAGCAGCAATCTCGGTAAGCATGTGTTGCGTGAGATCTTTAAATGTTCCACAGCCGTTCTCTGCCTTTGTTCCCCAAAGTTTTGTTTGAGCTTTTGTGTTACCTGCAAGTCTTACAAGTAACTGGTATATGATGATTTTTTCTTTTTTTTTCATTGCTGATTATTATGCCATTCTTTAACATTTACGTGCACGGATCAAGATCCGTATCTACAGTTTGGTTTGACTGATTTTCTTCTAAACATCTCAACAACTAAACACCTAAACTGATACAACAAGCCCTGTGCCTGCAGGTGGTATTTCGGTGCGCAGCTCAATCGCTGCGACTGCAAGTGGTTTAACCTTATTTCTCAAAAAATTCATCCACAAAATTCATTAAGAATACCTTTTTTGTACTTCTGGTCAGAGCTGTGTATAGCCATCGCAGGTATTCTGTATCTGGTTTTTTATCCGGCAGGTAGCCCATTTCCACGAAAACGTGTTGCCATTGGCCACCCTGAGCTTTGTGGCAGGTCATGGCGTAGGCGTATTTTACCTGGAGTGCATTCAGATGCGGGTTGTTGCGGATGTGTGCCATTCTTGTTCTTTTGTTGGCAATGTGCTGATAGTCTGCAGCAACAGCCTCATAGAGATCATTCGCTTCTTGCTGCGACAGAGCAGGCCCTTCAGTCTCCAATGTGTTTAATAACAGTTTTACTTCGATATCCGGTTCATCCGGGTAGTCGGTCATCCTGGCAGAAACATCCGCAAACCGGAATCCATACAGCGTTTCGAAACGAAGAATCCGTTTGAGTTCCAGAATGTCGCCATTGGCGATAAAACCTGCTTCAGATTGTTGCGGTAGCCAGAAATAGTTGTTCTTAACTACCATAAGCAGCTCTCCTGCATTAATTTTATCTTCCATGAAAAGAACTCGTTGCCGGATATGCCGGTTGAACAGGTTGGCTCTTTTGTTTGAACGGCAGATGGTGAGCGCTTCTTCCTTACCTGAACTGATGTATGCATCATTCACCTCATCAGCGGCATCTTGTCCCTGCACGCGGATCACGTCATCAAACCCTTTGGTTTTAAAAACAGGAAAGCCGCTTTTGCCTTTTGCCAGCATCTCTCTGATGCGCGTGGCGTTGAGCAGAATTCCGCTGTTTTGCGCCTGCCTGACCACCTCCTTCAATTCGTGTTCCCTGACGTGAAAATGGAAACGGTTTTCCAGAAAGGATTTATTTAATGCCGGGCTTTCTGCGGAATGCACAGGTGGAAGCTGCGCGGTATCACCAACCAGGATGAGTCGGCAATTGTTGCGGTTATAAACGAAATGCAGAAGATCTTCAAGCAGGTTTGCCCCACCAAACAGGCTTCCCTGGCTGCCGGCCGTTCCCCAAGGTATCATTGAGGCCTCATCCACGATAAAGAATGTATTTTTGTGCTTGTTTTGCTGCAGGACAATTTGCATATTGCCTTCGCTGCTTGTTTGTAGACGGTATATTTTTTTATGGATGGTGTGTGCTTTTTTCCCGGCGTAAGTAGCGAGTACTTTAGCAGCCCTTCCTGTTGGAGCCAGTAGCACCGTATCCCCTTTGATGGTGGGAAGTATCTCTACCAGACTGCTAACCACACTTGTTTTTCCGGTTCCGGCATATCCTTTTAGCAAAAAAAGCGAGTCTGCTTCTCTGTCAACAATGAATGAGGCAAGATCCTGAAAAAGATTGTGTTGATCTTCAGTTGGTTCATAGGGAAAAACCCTTTGTAGCGCATGAACAATGTTGTTTTTTAGCATATTAAAAAGGATAACCGATCCCAAGGTTGAAGTTCCAGCTACTAAACCTCGGCATTGAGGAAGCCCATCGTTCACCTTCCGGCAAGGCTGGATTTCGGAGAGGCGTGGCGGCATCAAGTCGTACGATAAAAAAGTCAAAATCAACCCGCAACCCCAAACCTGCGCCAATTGCAACCTCTTTGTAAAAACGATTCAGGGCAAAGTGACCCAAAGCAAATTGTTTGTTTTCCTTTAAAAACCAAACATTTCCTGCGTCCAGAAAAAAAGCACCCTTCCAGTATCTGTAAAGAGGAAATCTAAGCTCAATATTGGCTTCAAGTTTGATGTCGCCATATTTGTCAAAACGCAGTTCTTCAGCTTCCGGGTATCCTCCCGGTCCCAGGTTGTATATGCTCCATGCCCTGATGCTATTAGCACCCCCACTGTAGTAACTTTTGATGAAGGGCATTACATCAATGTTTCCATAAGGAACACCAATACCACCCATAATTCGGAACACGAGTGCATTATTCTCATCAAAGAACCGGTAATATCTGAAATCAGCATCTGCCTTTAAATATTGAGCGAAAGGTATTCCAAAAATGGTATAGCTGCCACTTTCGTCCTTATTTCCATTCAGCCGGGAAGCTGCAACGTACATCAGGTTTCCGGACGACTCAAGGTTTCCGCGGAAGTAGATAAAATCCCTGCGTTGTTCAATCTGTTGAGTGCTGTAATTGTAAGTGTATTTGGGGCCGCCAATTAGGTGATCTCTGTATCTGCTGAGAATCAACGGGTTCGCGTCTGGAATTCTTGACTGAAGAATGGAGTCGTTAAAAATTTTGATCGAGCTGATCTCAATAGGTGTCAGCTGGTGTTGCCTTCTGTTGTCCTGCTGCCAATTGAAACCGTAACTTACATTGAATACATAGCGTGTATAATCAGGACGTTGACGATAATTGATACCCGTCAGTACAGTTGTTTGAGGTCGTGCAGTGCGTGATAAGGTTTCTGTTCGGAACGGCAACAGAAGTTTTGGGAAATCAATGGATACCTCTGTCCCCAGTTCAAGGGTGTTAAAAGGCAGTCTTTGAAAAACTTCTTCGTCGGCTGACTCTCCGGAGACCTCCAGGGCTCCCTTAAAACGCACATTCAGCATTTCGGCACCACTGAAAACATTCCTGTTCTGAAACATCAGGTTTCCTGCAATTCCAAGGTTTCCTGCAGTGTTTAGTCCTTCTGCCTCTATCGTAAATGCGTTGGATGGTGCCCGTGTGAGCTCAATGCGAACATCCAGAAGGCCCAATGTGTCATTGATCACTTCATTGTTCACAGCAGCTAATGGCATGAATTGCACATTCACAAACCGGAAGTTTCTTAGTCCGGCTAAAAAACCATGTGTTTGCTCCAGCCTTCTGATATTAAAGTAATCGTCGCTTTCCAGCATAATGTTGTTTGCAATGGCTTTTGGACGAATGGCCATCGGGCCATTGTGTAAAAAGGTATACAGGGCACCCTCTTCTCCATTTTCAATCCGGAAGGCGGTTGTGTCCGAAAAATGTTGATTGGGAAGCAACCTCGAGTATTCAGGATATATGAAAACATTATTGATTTTGTAACGTCTGTGAGCAGCAGGTTGTCCCTGTTCTGGTATTCCGGGGGCTCTCGGACTGTTAATCAGGATCTCTACGTCAAGCTGCCTTGTGTTTAAAGTGCTGTCAACCTGGAAGAAAACAAAATCGCGCGAAAAGTTAAAGAATCCCTCCTCCTTGAGATGGCGGGTGATGCGTTGCCTCTCTTTTTGTAAAATATCAGCGTCATAGCGCTGTCCGCTTTCCAGTAAAGAATTGATCGAGTCACGAAGCACAAAACCTGCAAGATGGTTATCCCGGATAGCGTAGTTTATATTTCGGATCGTATAAGGCTCATTACCCTGAACGGAATAGGTCACATTGGCCCGCTTCCTTCTGTATGTAACATCGTAGGTGACTTCAGCATTAAAATACCCTTTGTTCTGAAGAAAAAGTTCAAACTGTCGGTTTGTTTGATCAGCCAAAGCCTGATTAAAGATAACAGGTGGTTCTCCAATTGTATTTTTCATCCACTGCCTGATCCGTGTCTCCCTGCCCCGGTCAGCAAACTGATAGACATTCAGATGGAAACGGTAAAACCACAGGATGCGCCTGTTTGGTTCTTGCCTGACATAACTTCTCAGTTCGTGTGTTTCCACATCGGCATCTTCAATCCGGATGCGGTTGCGGTTTAACAGATATTGATCTTCCGGGAGTCGCCTGGCCGGCATACAACCCTGAAAAACCAAAACCAAAATGGCCAGGAAGCATATTATATGAAGGCGTGATGTTTGCACTGGATAAGACATATTAATCAATTGCAAATATACATCAACTTTTTTGGTTTGATATTTCATGCGAACAAATAAATAGCCATACAAACGAGCTGTCATATAACTCATATAGATTAGATATTCCAGTTGCTTACCAGCCACTTTCGGGTTTGGTGGTGTTTATTGCGTTAAATGCTGCAGAAAACCTGATTATTTTTAACTAATTTTACAGACTTTGTGATTTTTAATGCAATTTTATGCAAATTTGTTTGTTTTATATTTATATTTGTTTGTGTGCTTAATTAATAAGTTGGTTTGTGTTTTTGTAAATTGATATATTTCGATGCCGACCGGCATCAGCTGCCGCTTGAAATTAATTGCCAGCTTCATTAAAAATTTGTCGATATGACACTTATTCAATCAATATCCGGAATTAGAGGAACAATGGGAGGTAAACCAGGTTCGGGTTTATCTCCGGTGGATATTGTTCGTTTTACAGCTGCATTTGGTATGTGGCTAAGAAGCCGAAATGGGTCCTCCCGGATTGCAGTGGCTGTTGGGCGTGATGCCCGGGTGTCCGGTGAAATGGTAAGCAATATTGTAACATCCACGTTGCAGGCCTTAGGTATTGATGTGATTGATGGCGGCTTGTCTACAACTCCCACGATTGAGATGGCTGTTACCCACCGTAAGTTACAAGGCGGGATTGTGATCACTGCAAGTCATAACCCGATGAACTGGAATGCTTTGAAGCTTTTGAACGAACAGGGAGAGTTTCTTACCGCTGAACAAGGGCATGAGATGCAGCATTGGATAGATCCTTCCAATCTTGATTTTGTGCATTCTGAGAAGTTTGGAAAATACGTCCCCGATCCGGCTTTACTGGAAATGCATATCGGACAGATACTTGAACTCCCGCTTGTTGACAGTGACGCGATCCGTGAGGCAGGATTCCGGGTTGCCGTTGACGGGATCAATTCATCCGGCGGAATTGCGGTTCCTCTACTTCTGAATGCTTTGGGGGTCAAACAGGTTTACGAGGTCAATTGTGAGCCAACCGGTTATTTTCAGCATAACCCTGAGCCGTTGCCCGAGCATCTGCAGGTTTTGGCAGATACAGTTCTTCAGTATGCTGCCCACGTCGGATTTGCTGTCGATCCGGATGTTGATCGCCTTGCAATTGTGCAGGAAGATGGTGGTTTCTTTGGTGAAGAGTACACCCTTGTTGCCGTTGCCGATTATATTCTGTCGAGAACACCGGGGAATACTGTGAGCAATATGAGTTCTTCTCAGGCTCTGGCAGAGGTTACCGCAAACCATAACGGAAACCATTTTTATTCGAAAGTAGGTGAAGTACATGTTGTTGAAATGATGAAAAAACATAATGCCGTTATTGGTGGCGAAGGGAACGGCGGGGTGATATACCCGGAGCTGCATTATGGACGGGACGCTCTTGTTGGCATTGCTTTGTTTTTAACGAAACTGGCTCATAGTGGATTATCGTGTAGCAAACTGAAGAAAAAATTTCCGGAATATCACATATCAAAGAATAAAATTGAGCTTGCGCCCGATATCAACATCGCTGATGTGATGGATGCGCTTAAGGTGAAGTATAGCAAGAGACCCAATGATCAAAGCGACGGATTAAAAATCTGGTTTGACAAGGACTGGGCACATCTCCGTTCTTCCAATACAGAGCCCATTATTCGCCTGTATGCAGAAAGCGACAATGAAGTAAAATCAGAGCATATTGCCGGCAATATCAAGAATGATATCGGTGAGGTGTTAAAATCCCTTTAGTAATCTGAAGTGCTTCATCTATATTACCAACAGCATCAATGTAAAGCACCAGTTGTGTATTCATATCTTTGATACGGCAACGTTTTGGATGGTTTTGGGCAAACTGTAATACATGGCCGAATACGTCGCTCTGGTAATAATCGCTTTGATTCCCTTCGGGCAAATGTGCAATCATTTTTTCTGCTTTTAAGATAAGTTTGACCATGCCTGCCTGTCGCGCATGGCGGCGCAGCCGGATCACCTGCATCAGGCCTTTGACCGTTTCCGGAAGAGGTCCGAAACGATCGGCCAACTTTTGACCGAACCGTTCCAGGCTCCCCTCATCATTGATGTTGTCCAGTTGCTTATAAAGGTCAATACGTTCCTCAATGTTGCTGACATAATCGCTTGGGATCATCAGTTCAAGATCTGTTTCGATATGACAATCCCTGACGGGCAAAGATCCTTTTGCTTCATCTGCTGTGCTTTCATCAGATTTGAAAAGATCTTTAAATTCTTTTTCTTTCAGTTCCGAAATGGCCTCATCGAGTATTTTATGATAGGTGTCGAATCCGACCTCGGATATAAATCCACTTTGCTCAGCACCCAGCAGGTTGCCGGCCCCCCGGATATCCAAATCGCGCATGGCAATATTAAAACCGCTGCCCAGTTCTGAAAACTCTTCAATGGCTTTTAGCCGCTTGCGTGCCTCTTCGGTAAGGGTGAGTCTTGGTGGCGACAGCAAATAGCAAAATGCCTTTTTATTCGTCCTGCCAACACGTCCGCGCATCTGGTGTAAATCACTCAGACCAAAATGGTGTGCGTTATTGATGACAATGGTGTTGGCATTCGGAATATCCAGTCCTGACTCAATGATGGTTGTAGAAACCAATACATCATATTCCCCGTGGATAAAGTCCACCATGATTTTCTCCAATTTGCTGCCGTCAAGCTGACCGTGTCCGATGGCAATCCTCACATCCGGACAATTGCGTTTGATAATTTCTGCTACTTCTGCTATGTTGTGTACGCGGTTGTGCACGAAAAACACCTGACCACCGCGGTTCACTTCATACATAATAGCTTCCCGGATCAGGTCTTCATTAAAAACGTGCACTTCGGTGATGATAGGATATCGGTTGGGCGGCGGTGTGTTGATATAGGAAAGGTCCCTGGCTCCCATCAGTGAGAATTGCAGCGTTCTAGGTATGGGGGTGGCTGTAAGTGTCAGGGTGTCGACGTTTACGCGCAACTCCTTCAATCGCTCCTTCGATGATACGCCAAACTTCTGCTCTTCATCAATGATCAATAGTCCAAGGTCTTTGAAAGCAATATCCTTGCTGAGCAAACGGTGTGTGCCGATCAGTATGTCTACATTGCCGTCTGTAACCCCTTTAATGGCGGCTTTCCGCTCGGAAGCACTCCTGAAACGGCTGATATAGTCTACTTTGCATGGCAAGTCTTTAAGCCGTTCGCTGAAGGTATAATAATGCTGCATAGCAAGAATTGTGGTAGGAACAAGTACGGCAACCTGTTTGGAGTCTGCCACAGCTTTAAAAGCAGCCCGAATGGCAACCTCCGTTTTCCCGAAACCTACGTCACCACATATTAGCCTGTCCATCGGATGTGCCGTCTCCATATCCTTTTTGACATCCATTGTGGCTTTTTCCTGATCAGGGGTGTCTTCAAAGATGAAGGATGCTTCAAGCTCATGCTGCAGATAGCTGTCGGGAGAAAAAGCAAAACCTCTTTCTGCTTTTCTTTTCGCATACAACCGGATCAGGTCCAGCGCAATATCTTTTACCTTTTTTTTGGTTTTGCTCTTCAGCCGTTGCCACGTGTTGGATCCAAGTCGGTGCAGGGTAGGGGCTACCCCTTCTTTTCCTGTGTATTTTGCAATCCGATGCAACCCGTGGATGCTTACATAGAGGACGTCATTGTTCTTGTAAACCAGACGAATGGTTTCCTGCAACCTTCCGTTAACTTCCATTTTTTCCAGTCCACTGAAAATGCCGACTCCGTGATCAATATGTGTCACGTAGTCGCCAGGTTTCAGACTGGTTAATGATTTGACGCTGAGGGCTTGCTTCCCGGGGAATTTATCGCGGATGCGGTAACGGTGGTAACGGTCAAATATTTGGTGGTCGGTATAGCAAGCCAGACGGTTATCATGATCAATGAATCCTTCGTGCAGGTTGAGCATGATGGGTCTGTGAAGTAGTCCCTCCGTGCGCTCTTCAGCATCGGAAAGGGTTTCGAATATACTTTTAATCCGGTCAGATTGTCTGGGGTTGTCAAATAAAATATAGTTTTTGAAGCCTTCCCTTGTATTCTTTTTTAGGTTGCTGAAGAGCAAATCAAACTGCTTATTAAAGCCTGGCTGGGGCGCAAAG
Source organism: Bacteroidales bacterium (assembly GCA_007123065.1). Lineage (GTDB taxonomy): Bacteria > Bacteroidota > Bacteroidia > Bacteroidales > UBA7960 > PUPG01. The sequence goes on along the minus strand of SKSI01000087.1, from coordinate 2,103 downwards.
CGAAACTTGATTATGTTGTGATGCAGTTTTTCGGAATAAGGCCTTCTGAATGATACCAGCTTCGAGTCATTGAGCCGTGATCTGATATCATCAGGTTGTGCAAAATGGTCCCTGCTGATCTGATCCTGTTCAAAAGCTTTGCCAGCTATTTCAATGAACAAATCTGCATCTTCAGCAAAAATAACTGAAGAAACCGGCATTGCATCAGGCAGGAATTCATGGCTGCCGGTTTCCTGCGCCATTGCATGGATGTCAGGCAAAATGCTGATTTGGTCAAGCGTTTCTTTTGAAAGCTGTGTTTCAGGAATGAAGCTGCGCAGACTCTCAATGGTGTCGTTCATCACCTCAATCCTGAATGGGAGGTCATTTGAAAAAGAAAAGACGTCTATGATCCCTCCGCGAACGGAAAACTGCCCCGGCTCAACAACGAAGTCTGCGTGTTCAAAACCATACTCTAGCAACACTTCCATGATAAAGTCTACAGAGAGCCCTGCTCCCTTCTCAATGGTGAGCATGTTTTTTTTAAGGACATTTCGTGACAACACCTTTTCACATAGTGCTTCAGGATAGGTGACTACCAGCACATTTTGGTTTTCGGTTGCCAACCTGTTGATCACTTCTGAACGAAGCAAAATGCCTGCAGGATCTTCCTTAAGGTTGTAAAAAGGTGCTTTGTATGATGAGGGGAAGAAAAAAGTATTGCGCGCTTCGTAGCTTTTATCCTTTTCTCTAAGCAGACTTTCAAGATCATTAAAGAAATAGGCTGCCGATTCTTTATCTGACAAGATAAAAAGAAAGGCTTTTTTTGTATTCTGAATGCAGGCAGCTGAGACAACAGCCGCGGCTGAACCCGCCAGGCCTTCTACAGATATGGCTTCCTGTGAGGAATCATTCAGGAAGTTGTTCAGCGCCCTGAAGGGGTCGCTTTTCGTAAACAGATTGATAAAACCTTCTGTGTCCAACACGCTTGTTAAAATTATTCGGAGTTTTGCTGCAATAACTCTTCCACCTTATCTACCATCCATTTGGGCCCGGTATAGAAAGGTGACCTCTGATGCAGGGTTTCCGGATCAATATTCAGGATGCGTTTGAATCCGTTGCTGGCTTTTCCCCCGGCCTGTTCAGCAATGTAAGCTATCGGGTTGCACTCGTAGAGCAAGCGAAGCTTTCCATTTGGGTTTTTGGTAGTCCCAGGATAAAGGAATATCCCGCCTTTTATAAGGTTTCTGTGGAAATCGGCAACCAGTGAGCCAATATACCGCGAGGTGTATGGACGAAATGTTTCAGGGTCATTTTCCTGACAATATTTGATGTACTGTTTTACACCTTCAGGAAAATGGATATAGTTGCCTTCATTGATAGAATAAATGTTTGCAGGTTCAGGAAAACGCATATCGGGATGTGATAAACAGAATATCCCGACGGAAGGGTCCAGTGTGAATCCATTGACCCCTTTACCGGTTGAATATACGAGCATGGTAGATGATCCGTAGATGATGTATCCTGCCGCTGCCAGATTCACACCCGGCTGTAGGAGGTCTTGCTGCGTGCCACCTCCGGCTTCTGTAACTCTTCTGTAAATCGAAAAAATGGTCCCGATTGAAACATTGGCTTCTATGTTGCTGCTTCCATCCAACGGATCCATCGCCACCACATATTTTCCAAGTTCTGAAAATTCATTGCTGAAAGAGACAACTTTCTCATTTTCCTCTGAGGCAATTGCGCAACATTCACCACCTCCCTTTAAGGCTGTAATGAACATCTCATTGGCAAAAACATCGAGTTTTTTCTGGGTTTCTCCCTGAATGTTTTCTTTACCAATTGTTCCCAGAATGTCCACAAGCCCGGCTGCATTGATCTCCCGGTTTACAATCTTTGCCGCTGTGGCAATGTCGTTGAGAAGTCGGGTCAGCGCACCCTTCGCATGAGGATATTCAGACTGCCGTTGAATGATGAATTCTGTTAAAGTGGTGATCTTGCTGCGATGTACCATGATTATTTTTTTTAGTCGACACAATTTGCATCTAAGATAATGAATCTTCTTCTTCAGTCAATAAAATAAGCATCATTAATGCATTTTTTGTTGCCCGGATGATGTTCCGC
>SKSI01000089.1 GCA_007123065.1 Bacteroidales bacterium | reverse complement strand
GAACTTCCAGATAAGGTTCCTGGCTGATTGCGATAAAGTTGCCCGGATCATCACCGGAGGTAGAAACCAGAACCCTGATTCTTTCAGCACCATAGGCGTGTGTCATAGACCGGCCCCAGAAGCTAAGTTCACTGGTTTCGTTAATTGAGAACTCAGGAGAGATCAGCCATTTGTCGTCATCAAAATCAGTGTACTGAACCGCAACTGCGTACTTGGAGCCATCAACTGCAGGATCTGTTTCATCAATCGGAGGATCTGTTTCTGCGGGATTGAAAACCATCCAGGCAAACTCTGTTCCCTCTCCGGGGAAAGAAAAGTCTGATGCACCCCAGGTGTTTCCTTCTGTAAGCTGAAGCGTGATCCATGGAGACAAATCGGTGGTAAAGTCATCATAATCTTCAAAGTTCTCGTAGAAGTTAAATGGGGGTGCATCTTTTGCATCACCATTTTCAACAAGTGACAATTGAATTGACTCATCTGAACCGGGTTCTGCCCAGTCAGTAAGAGTTCCGGTCATAAATACACTGTGCTGATCAGGGTCAAAGCCTTCTGCTTCGGTCATGTCAACGTTGAAAGTAACGTCATAATAAATCAGTTCAGCTTCTTCCATTACGATTGGAACGGTCACATCTTCATCCACAACTTCTACTTCACCGGCAACGGTGACGTATCCGGGTGCAGTAACGGTGTATTCATGTGTACCAACAGGTGCACCATCAAACACGTATTCGCCGGGGTCGCCTTCGAATGGTCCGAGAACGATGCTGGCGTTGTCGATTTCATTGCCTTCTTCGTCTTCAACGTGGAAGGTAACGGTGTAGGTTGGATCCGGATCAGGGTCGCCGACAGGAATCACATAAGCTTCGATGTTCCAGGCCACTTCAAACCCAAAGTTTAGAGCAGGCTGCCAGGGATTGTCACCAAACTGCAACAGGTCGGACTTGGGAGAATGCTCATCGGTTACTGTGAAAGCAGCAGGGAAGACACCGTCGCCGGGGTCACCCATTTCCCATCCAATCCACAACTCCTGGGTGATGTCGATGTGATAGGGGTCAAAAAGTTCTACTTCTACCCATGTTTCTTCACCGACCATCATTGTTTGGCTCAGCATCATGGTTGGGTTGTCAATGGTTCCCTGCCAGACCACGACAGAACCGAACTCAGGTTCATCGTTGATATAGACACGGATTTTTGATACAGCCCAATTTTCGTAGGGACCAAGATCTTCCGGCATCCAGCGAATAGCAGCATACCATGGCGTTACTTCATCCCCACCAAGGCCCAATGCGTTTTCATTGACTTCGCCGGCACCAAAATAATTGATCCACTCACCACCATCTTTGGTTGTGTATTCGGGAAGCTCACCTGTGGAAGCAGGCTTAGTCATTTGTAGTTCCTGAGCAAAGCTTACGCCGGAAAGCATAAAGCAAAGCGTCAAAACCATTGTAATCGATTGTAAGATTTTCTTCATGATTTTAAAATTTAAATAAAACAAAAGGTTGATTGTAAGGGTGTTAATGATAAAAAAATAAGATTTTATGTTTTGGTTTTGTTTGCTAATATAGAAATTATTTCAATTCCAAAAAAAAATAATAAATTTTTTCTCTATTTAAAATTGTAAATGTAATATTATTAACTGAACCCTGAAAGGTCCTTAATCCATCTTTACCATTGCAAATATAAGAATAAATTAAACAAGAATAAAAACCCAAAAAATACTTTTGACCATATAACATTCCGAAAGCAGTTAAATAATCACCTTTAACAGGTTGATTTCCAAAGAAAGTCTTCAATGTTTCAGCTAAAGTATAAAAAATATTTGTTTCAGAATGGACAATTACTTTAGATTTTTTCTTTACTTTGGAGATTCTTTTCGCCGTTAAAAACCGTATTTTCCGGCGGATCTGCCTGCTTTACGCATTGTTTTTCAGGCTTTTACTAACATAAACCTAAAAAAATTATGTCAATCAAGCAAAAGACGCTGGATTTAAAGAAGAGGATGCAGAACGCCTTACAGGGTGGCGGCCAGAAAGCCATCGAGAAACAGGTAGCCATGGGTAAAATGACAGCCAGAGAGCGCATCATATACCTGCTTGACCCAAATTCTTTCCATGAATATGATCTCTTTGTGGAACATGCTGCCAAGGATTTCGACATGGATAAAAAGCATCTTCCGGGCGATGGTGTAATCACCGGAACGGGTACCATTAACGGACATCCGGTATGTATTTACGCGCAAGACTTTACTGTTGCAGGCGGTTCTCTCGGGTTGATGCACGCGCGCAAGATCGGCAAGATCATGGACCACGCCATGAGCTTGAAGATTCCGATCATCGGGATCAACGACTCAGGCGGTGCACGCATCCAGGAAGGGGTAAACTCACTGGCCGGTTATGGTGAGATCTTTTACAGAAACACACAGGCATCAGGAGTGATCCCGCAAATTTCGGTCATCCTTGGCCCTTGTGCCGGAGGTGCTGTCTACTCTCCCGCCCTCACCGATTTCGTTTTCGTAGTAGATAAGATCTCAAAAATGTTCATTACCGGGCCGGAAGTGATCCGCTCCGTATTGGGTGAAGAGATCAGCATGGAAGCGCTTGGTGGTGCCAAAGTGCACAGTGAAATCACAGGGAATGCCCATTTCTTCTCTGAAAGCGAAGCCGAATGCTTTCAAAGGATTAAAAAGCTTTTCTCGTACATCCCCTGGAGCAACCAACGAAAAGCGGCAGCATTTCCAAAAAAAGCGCCCAAAACCAGACAATATAAAATAGACAACATCATACCAACCGATCCGCGAGAGCCTTATGACGTAAGGGATGTGATAAAAGCGATCAGCGACGACAGCGATTTCTTTGAAGTGCAGGAGCTGTTCGCAGCAAATATGGTTGTTGGGTTTGGAAGAATGAACGGTCAAACCGTCGGCTTTGTTGCCAACCAGCCATTGGTACTGGCCGGCGTGCTCGATGTAGACTCTTCCGACAAAGCTGCGCGTTTCATCCGGTATTGCGATGCTTTCAACATCCCGCTGGTAACGCTGGTTGACCTGCCAGGCTATCTTCCAGGTATCGATCAGGAACACGCCGGCGTGATCCGGCATGGGGCTAAAATATTGTACTCCTATAGTGAAGCTACCGTACCAAAAGTGACCGTGATCCTCAGAAAAGCTTATGGTGGCGGCTACATAGCCATGTGTTCGCGCCACCTGAAAGCCGATTTCGTATTTGCCTGGCCAACTGCCGAAATTGCCGTGATGGGCCCGGAAGGCGCTGCCAACATCATCTTCCGCCACGAGATCATGAACGCTCCCAATCCTGAAGAAACCCGGCAAAAGAAGGTGGAGGAATACAAGAAAAAATTCGCCAATCCTTATGTAGCTGCTGCACACGGTTATATCGATGCTG
>SKSI01000199.1 GCA_007123065.1 Bacteroidales bacterium | reverse complement strand
TTCCTGCAGTAAGTTTTTCTTTTGGATGGTTTTTGCCGGAATGTTCAGCTCGTGGGCTGCCCTTGCGATGGCTGTTTCAATGAAGAACATCCCCTGTGGACCGCCAAAACCTCTGAATGCCGTGTTTGGAGGCAGGTTTGTTTTGCAGCTGTAGCCGGTTATCCTGGTATTGGGAATGAAATAGGTGTTCGTGCTGTGAAAAAGACTTCTGTCGAGCACTGCGGAACTCAGGTCAGAGGCTGCGCCACCATTCTGGTATAAAGTTGCTTCGTAAGCAACGATCTTGTAGTCTTTATCCAGTCCTATCCTGTAATCGGCACTGTAAGGATGCCTTTTACCGGTCATCTTCATGTCGTCCATGCGATGCAGGATCACTTTTACGGGCTTCTTGAGTTTTCGGGCTGCCAGTGCAGCCATGCACGCATAGGCCGTAGCTTGATCTTCCTTGCCTCCAAATCCGCCGCCAAGGCGCGTCACATCCACTTCGACGCGGTGCATCGGTATCCCCAGCACATGGGCTGTGGTGTGCTGCACGTGGGTAGGTCCCTGGGTGGAAGAATGAATCTTTACCCCGTCATTTTCGGTAGGATAGGCATAAGCTCCTTGAGTTTCAATGTACAGATGCTCCTGTCCGTTGAGTTCAGCCTGTCCTGAAAACACGTGGGCACAATCCTTCCACGCGGCATCAATGTCACCGGAGCTGAATGTGTTTGGAGGAAAAAGTAAAAGTCCCTTTTCTTTGGCAATGCGCGTATCGGTAACCGGTTCAAGCGGTTCAATGTCTGCAATAATTTTTGCAGCTGCCTTGCGCGCGGTCAGTTCGTCCTTTGCCACCACAAAGGCGATGGGTTGTCCATGAAACTCCACTTCTTCATCAGCAAAAAGCACCTCATCCTGGATGATGCCTCCAATCTGGTTTTCGCCGGGAATGTCGGCGGCGGTTAATATGGCTTCCACTCCTGGTATACTGAGCGCTTCGGAAACATCAAGCTTTTTTAATATCCCATGAGCCATGGGTGAGCCAAACACCTTGCCATGGAGGGTTCCTTTCTGTACCGGGATGTCATCCACATACACCGATTTGCCGGTTACATGTCCTATCGAGTCTCTGTTCTGCATGGCATGTGTTAGCTTATAAGTTCTTGTAATGAAAAACGGTCGGGAAAAATTTCCAGAAAATGGGCAAAAAACAATTGACGCGCCAATAGCCTCTTGTATTCTTTTGAACCCCTGACGTCGCTGATGGGTGCTATCTCTGTGTTCAATACATTAACAGCTTGCTTCAGTGTGTTGATGTGTAGCTTCTTACCGGTCAGAAAGTCAGAGCTTTCTTTTAGAAAAAGCGGAACCGGACTCACTCCTCCAACGGCTATCCTGCATTCGGTAATGGTATCCTGTTCAGTTTTTATATAAGCTGCAGCGTTCACACTGGCAATGTCGAGATGGGTTCGTTTGCTCACTTTTTCAAAGTTGAAACCAAAAGGCACAACAGGTATAGGGAAAAAGATACTTTTTATGTATTCACCCCTCTTCAGGTCCATCTGCTTATAACCAAGAAAGAAATCCTTTAACGGCAATTCACGCTCTTTCCCTTCCTTGTCAAGCAAAAGATTTGCCCCAAGAGCCAGGAAAAAAATGCTTAGGTCTGCAATGGGGGAGGCATTTACGATATTTCCCGCCAACGTTCCCATGTTCCGGATCGGGTCAGAGGAGATCAGTTTATAGTGCTTTTTTAAATTGGGAATCAGATCATTTATGATTTCAGAATGCATGATGTCGTTGGCCGTTGCCGCCGATCCAATCACGATCTGATTGTTTTTCTTACGGATCTCTTTTAAATCTGATCTGTCAAAGTACAGGTTCAATGCACTCTCTGCTATTTCATCCGGCTTTTGAACCATCAGGTCTGTGCCACCTCCGATGATCTGTTTTCCTTTGGTTTCAGCTTTTTGATGGCTTTTGATTTTGGATAGCCTTTCAGGAATATCCTCAAAGTAGGATGGCAGAAAGTGATTCCGGATAAGCCAGTTTAAAGGATCTTTCGGGTTTTTTTCCTTAAGCATTTTTGAGATGCTGATGGCGGCCCTCTCTATCGATTTGTAACCGGTACAACGACAAATATTGCCATTTACCGAGTCGATGGCACTTGTTTCTTCAGATGGCTCATAGGCCATTGTGTGGCCGGTCAGTGACATGATGAAACCTGGTGTACAGAACCCGCATTGTGTGCCGTTGTGATCAACCATCGCCTGCTGAACCGGAGAACAGGTATCCATGTTAATCCCTTCAACCGTTACAATGTGTTTGCTTTGTGCATTCCCAAGTGGTGTCAGGCATGATACGATGCTCCGGTATTGGAGTTTCCCATTTTCCATGCGTCCCTCCAGTACGGTGCAGGCTCCACAGTCCCCTTCACGACAACCGATTTTTGTTCCGGACAGGTCTTCCCTGTATCTGATGAAGTCAAGCAATGTAATACCCGGATGCTCGTCGGTATTGATGATTATATCATTTAAAAGAAAAGTTGTCATAGGAATAGCTCTCTCTTATTTCCGGCTAAAAATAATTATTTTTTTTCTTCGTTGTGAAGATGCACATCCATTTGCGGGAAAGGAATGTTGATTCCCTCTTTCGCGAATGCATCATAAACCTTTTCCCTGATATCAAAGTTTAATGGCCAGAAATCGGTCACATTTGCCCATGCCCTTACGGTGATGTCAACAGAACTGTTATTCAGGTCTGAAAGAAAGATTTTTGTTGGTGGATCTTTGAGCACCCTGGGGTCATCATCCAGGATTTTTTGCAGAATTTGTTGGGCTTTTTGGTAACTGTCGCCATAAGCAATACCAAATACCCATTGTGCCCTTCGGGTATCATTGGCCGAGTAATTGGTCATTGATCCGGTGGCAAGGTTGCCGTTTGGTAAAATGATCCTTATGTTGTCGGGTGTTTTTAGTATCGTATTAAAAATTTGAATTTCTTCCACTGTGCCCATGAAGCTTTGTGCTTCAATAAAATCACCAACTTTAAAAGGCTTGATGATGAGAATCAGTATGCCTCCTGCAAAGTTTTGCAGCGTGCCGGATAAAGCCAAACCAATGGCCAGGCCGGCAGCACCCAGAATAGCAATGAAGGAAGTCATTGGGATGCCTATCATTCCCATGACACTTACCACTACCAGTATTTTCAGGGTAATACCCAGTAAGCTTCGTAAAAAACTTCTGAGAGAAGGATCTATTTCCCTTTTTTTCAATATGTTGTAAATAACCCTGCCAAGTTTTCCGGCAATCCAGAGTCCGATGATAAGAAAAGCAATGGCACCAATCAGCCTCAGACCGTAGCTCATTACAAATAATTGCAGAACCTCCAAGAAAGATTCTGTGCTGAAATGTATGTTTTGTATGTTTT
>SKSI01000068.1 GCA_007123065.1 Bacteroidales bacterium | reverse complement strand
TGCGACAAAGCTTGATGGCTGTTTCAACAGCTTCGGCACCGGTGTTCATCGGCAAAACCTTATCATAACCAAAGAACTCAGTGATGTACTTTTCATAAATGCCAAGCACATCATTGTGGAACGCCCTGGAGGTCAATGCAAGCTTTTTGGTTTGCTCAATAAGCGCATCCACGATTTTCGGATGGCAGTGACCCTGGTTTACTGCAGAGTAGGCAGAAAGAAAGTCAAAATACTTTTTGCCTTCAACATCCCAGACAAAAACACCTTCACCACGTGATAATACGACCGGCAGCGGATGGTAGTTATGCGCGCCATGCTTGTCTTCCAAAGCAATTGCTTCCTGAGAAGTGATCTTTCCTGTTGTGTTCATATCAATACTCCTGAATTAAAAATGTTAATAAAATATATATAATTGATTATTATATTTTGATGAAAGCGCAAATATAGCAAATGCGTTGTTAATAAAAAAACAATTCAGGGTTTATTGTATTTTTGGCTAAAGAAATGTCATTTCCTTAGGATGTACTTTTTCTTTGGCAACCAATTTGAGAATTAAGGTTAAGTTTAAGATTGAGATAAGCGCCAGCAAAAATTCTATTGGAAAGCTAACAGATCCTTCTCTGCACTTCGCTTCGTCAAGGATGACAGGAGTATTCCCGAATATCTCAATCCCGAATCACTTCGTTTTCGGGACTTCGCTTCCTCAGCCTTAATCTCAACCTCAACCTTTAGTTGCCTTGATTTTGAACGCAGATCCATCAAATGCGGAAGATTAACGTTGAGACGCGTGTGGGGGCAGGCCGGACTTGGCCGGCCTGCAGGATTAATCACAAGATAGCCTGTAAGGAAAGCACTTGGGCTGTCCGCGTAGGCATTCAGGGTGCACTTGGGATTTGGTATACCATGCAGCACCCAAAAAACATTAAAAATCTTTATTGCCTGATAATCTGATGTTTTATAAAATGAGTGTCGTTGACGCGCACAAAACAGGAAAAGATCACAGCCGGTACCCAGACATAAAGAAATCAATGAATATCTGGCAAAGCATATTCTGAAATACTTGTCGGAATAAAAAAAACCGGCAGGCCTGTTTTCAGGCACTGCCGGTCACCATCACTCATCACCCTAATCGTAATGAAGTGCTTTCTTGGTTAATGGAAAATCTTACTTAACGAGCTCTTTGTATCTGCGCGACACTTCATCCCAGTTTACAACATTCCAGAAGTTACTAAGGTATTCCGGACGGCGGTTCTGATACTTCAGATAGTATGCGTGCTCCCAAACGTCTACGCCCAGAATCGGTGTTCCCTTTACATCGGCAACATCCATCAACGGATTGTCCTGATTCGGAGTGCTTGTTACCTGAAGCTCGCCATTTGCATCTACGATCAGCCAGGCCCATCCGCTTCCGAAACGGGTTGCTCCGGCTTTGCTGAATTCATCCTTGAAGTTGTCGAATGATTCAAAACGCTTTTCAATGGATGTCAGCAGGTCGCCTGAGGGTTTGCCTCCTGCGTTTGGCGCCATGATCTGCCAGAAAAGATCGTGGTTCCAGTGTCCGCCACCATTGTTGCGAACCGCCACCGGGTATTTGCTCATGTTCTTGAAGATTTCCTCAAGGGTCATGTTCTCCATCTCCGTGCCGGCAATGGCATTATTTAAGTTGTTTACATAAGCCTGATGATGCTTTCCATGATGTATTTCCATGGTCATCTTGTCGATATAAGGCTCCAAGGCATCGTGTGCATAAGGCAAAGGTGCCAATACGTGTTTTCCTGATTGTGTCATAGTAGTTCCTCCTTTGTTATGATTATGATATGTCTTTGAAACTGCCTGGCTGCTTCCTGCAAATGTCCAGACAGTGATTAACATGATTAAAATTTTTGATGTTTGAGTCATGGTTTTATTCTTTTTGGGGTTTTGAGATGGTATTCTTAATTAGTCTACGTCTAAATAACAAAGAGGTGTTTGTTTTGTTCAAACAGGAAAGACGATGGTTTATTTGTTGAATCGTTTATTCGTTGAATCGTTTAATCGTTGAATTGTTGAATGGTTTATTCGTTGAATTGTTGAATCGTTTATTCGTTGAATCGTTGATTGGATGAAGGCTGGGCTAGCTGTCAAACTTCTAAACTTCTAAACTTCTAAACTTCTAAACTTTTAAACAACCTCAACCTATTTTTCCTCAATGCAAAGATATGGGCTTATGCGTTGAAAAAGCGCTTCATCAACCAGGTATGACCGTTTAAGGTCTGCGGGGGATGCAAACGGACCGTGTTGTCTGCGCAGGTTAAGGATGGCCCCTGCCATTTGGCGGTCGATGTAAGGATGGCGCACCAGGTCGGGAAATTCAGCCTGGTTGATGTTGATTTTTCTGACAGGGATGCTGTCGGCAATTACAAACTCCCGGATCGATTCATAACGGGTGCTGTCAAGGCCGAAAACCTCCAACAATTGTTCTGTGTCAATATATCCCCCAAGAAGTTCACGATATCCAACGATTCTGCGGCTGAATGCCGGGCCCACTCCCCGGATCTTTTGCAATTCGATAGTATCAGCCCGGCTGATATTGACAAGCAACGGTTTTGGAGGTGTCGCCGGTTGCACATCTGCTGCAGGTGTGGTTTTACCCGGGTCACGAGCAGTGGCTCTTTCTGCTGATCGTGGCCGCGGTGGCGGCCTCGATGGTAAATCAATGTAGCTTTCCAATTCCTCATACATCCAGTCATCCAAAAGATAAATCCTTTGAAAATCTTCTTTGTGCCTGAACTGACCCCCTGCTCTGAGGAAGTTCCGGATAGACCTGCTTATATGAGACGGCATCCCCAAACGCTCCCAATCTGCATCCGTTATCTCATTCGGATTAAATACAAATGGCTTTAAAACAGGTCTTTGCCTCCGCTGCGCTGGTGCGACAACCTCCTTGTCCGCTGCTGCTTCTGCTTCCTCTGCCTTGCGCAGCATCTGCTCAAATAAAGCCACCTCCTCAAGGAAAGCCTCTTGGTCTATAAGCCTGTATGACCTCGTGCGCCTGATCACCTCTGTGCCGGCAATAATCAGGAATATCAGTACCAGCAACACCAGAATACCCCGTCGCTGTGCCTTGGTGTAGTAAAACCAGTCATTTATTAAATTCATATATAAATATAAAAAATAAAAACAAAAATACAATAAAAAAAGATAAAAATTAATAGTATTTTGATAGAATGGCAGTATTCCGGCAGTGATATCTTATAGTGGCTCCCGACCATTCAATAAAACAAGGTAGCTTGATAACAATTGAATTTTTGAAAAATTAACATTGGTGTTGGGCGTTGCTTATATTTTTTTATTTTTGGGCTTTTCGATTATTGATGATTGAGACAAAACGTTTGTATCACTATAATTTAAAATATGTCCTCATTGGGAAATGAAG
>SKSI01000168.1 GCA_007123065.1 Bacteroidales bacterium | reverse complement strand
CGAAGTTCTCTGAGAAAAGAGGCATTCACACAGAAGACATCATTGCAAAAATGAGTGAATCAGAGGTGTTCCCCTATGAAGCAGCCGATGTGGCCATGCAGGCAATCAAAGACGGAGTGGCCCGCAAAGAAATGACCTGGCAGGAAGCATACGACCTGGCCAAAAACGACATAGAACATGCCCGCGCCACCACACAAGCGCTCATCGACGGCGGATTCATTGCCCCCCCACCCCAGGAAATGCTTGACGGAGCATTGGAAACAGCGATAAATGCCGTGAAGAATGTTTAGTTGTTTAGTTGTTTAGAAGTTTAGTTGTTTAGTTGTTTAGAAGCTTAGATGTTTAGTTGTTTAGTTGTTTAGTCGTTAGTTATGGAAGGGCACTTGTATTCGTTTGAAAAGTTATTGGTGTGGCAAGATGCGCGTAAATTTGTAGCTTTTGTTTATGCTGTTACAAAGAAATTTCCAAAAGAAGAGTTATATGGATTAACAAATCAGATTCGAAGAGCATCGGTTTCAGTTCCGGCGAATATTGCTGAAGGTAGCAGTAGATCTTCGGCAAAAGATCAGGCTTACTTTTCGCAATTATCCTACAGCAGCCTGATGGAAACATTAAATCATTTTTATATAGCATTCGATCTTGGATATTTATCACAAAAAACACTCTATACTGCAAAAGATCATGTATTCAAACTATCTAATATGCTTAATGGATTGCGAAAAAACCAAATTCAGAGACATCAACAGTTATCAAAAAAAACAAAAACAAAACCAATAACAACATAAAACACCAATAAATTCAAAACAACAAACATTAAAACAAACAGCTCAACTACTAAACTTCTAAACTTCTAAACTTTTTACTCTTAGAACAAAATAACATTACCTTAATATGATCGCATTCATTGAAGGAATCGTTACAGAAAAGAACCCGGCCTATCTGGTATTGAACTGCCAGGGGGTCGGTTATTTGGTGCATATCAGCCTGTATACATACAATGCCATTCCCGACCAGGGCGAGGTTCGGGTATTTACCTTACCGGTGATCCGGGAGGATGCCCATTTGCTTTACGGTTTTGCCAGCCGTGAAGAACGGGAGCTGTTCAGTCATCTTATTTCCGTTAGCGGTGTCGGGCCGAATACGGCCAGGATGATCCTGTCTTCAATGACACCGGATGATGTAAGGTCAGCGATTGTAAATAACAACGTGAGTGCCCTGCAGGCAATTAAGGGTATTGGTGCCAAATCAGCACAGCGTATTGTTGTAGACCTGAAAGATCGCCTTGAAAAAGAAGGTGTGATTAAAACGGAAAATTTCCATTTAACAGACAATACAATCCAACAGGAAGCGTTATCTGCTTTAGTAATGTTGGGTTTTGCCAAGAATACTGCCCAAAAGGCCATTGCCTCAATTCTGAAAAAGAACAGCGACGCAACTATTAGTGCGGAATACCTGGTAAAAGAAGCATTACGAAATTTCTGAGTGGATTTATAAAACTTGTTGTTGGTGCGAGTACGGCATATTTTTACTTTTTTCCAGACTTGTTGGATTATCAGTGTATTAAGCTTTGTTGCGCTACTGTTACCGGTCAGTGTGGTTGGGGCAGATGCTGATACCATACCCGCACTTCCCCTGCAAAGTCCGGTCATTTATGATTTTGACAAATTCCCTGTTTCCGGGTTATCGATGACAAACCCTTCGGTGATCACGACCCATTATGAATATGATCCCGAAACCGGTTATTACATCAGAAAAGAGATGATTGGAGATATGGTGATCGGCACTCCGGTTTACATATCTTTAGATGATTACCTGCAATATGATCTGGATAACCGCCTGCAGCAATACTGGAAAGAGCGAAGCACGCCGCAAGATTTTGAAAGGCGTGACGGTCTGATTCCGGAAATATATATCGGTGGTGAGTTTTTCGACCGCATCTTTGGAGGCAGCACAATTGATATCCGTCCCAGCGGTTCAGCAGAGCTTACTTTCGGGGTGATGTCGAACTACAGGGAAGACCCTGCCCTTGATGAACAAAGACGCCGCACAACCAATTTCGACTTTCAACAGCAAATCCAGCTTTCCGTAGAGGCAAACATCGGCACGAAAGTGTCACTTGCAGCCAATTACAACACGGAAGCCACCTTCGATTTTGAAAACCGGATGAAGCTCGAATACAGGGGTACGGAAGATGAGATTGTACAACTGATCGAAGCGGGTGACGTTACACTGCCTCTGGCAGGAAGCCTCATTCGGGGTACGCACGGACTCTTCGGTTTCAAGACGCAGTTGCGTTTTGGGAACACCACAGTTACCAGCATCTTTTCACAGCAGAAAACAGAATCCTCATCCATCACGGTAGCCGGTGGAGCCCAGATGACGGAATTTATGATACGGGCCGACGAATATGAAGCAAACCGCCACTTTTTCCTAGGCCAATACTTCAGAGACAACTATGATGACGGACTGTCAAACCTTCCAACCATCATGTCCAATATCAACATCACCCGTATTGAAGTGTGGGTCACCAACGTAGGTCCGGCAACCGAAGACAACCGGAACATCGTGGCTTTTGCCGACCTTGGAGAAAATGAGCCATACAGCGACAATATCCAGGGTGGTTCAGGAAATATGCCTGACAACGCATCCAACAATCTTTATGATATGATGGTAAACAGCCCGATCCGGAATATCAGCCAGGTAAACAGCCACCTTTCCGGTGCAGGATATGTTTCAGGAGAAGACTACGAAAACGTTGAGAATGCCCGCCGTCTTCGGGAAAATGAGTACTCCTTTAACCCAAAACTGGGTTTCATCTCACTGAACCGCACCATCAACCCCGATCAGGTTCTTGCCGTGGCTTTTGAATACACCCTCATCGGTCAGGAAGGGGTCAAAAAAGTTGGAGAATTCACCAATGAAGTGGATGCGCCCAACGGACTGATCGTAAAGCTTCTGAAAAGCACAGCCGTCAACACCGATCATCCATTATGGGACCTGATGATGAAAAACGTTTACAGTCTGAACTCCTTCCAGATCAGTCGCGACCAGTTCAGACTCAATGTACTTTATGACAGCGAAGAGCTTGGCGTGCCGGTGGGTTATCTTGATGAAGGACCGGATGATGTTCAGGGAAAGCCCCTGATCAGGGTAATGGGACTTGACAGGCTAAATACCCAGCTGGACCCGGTTCCTGACGGTGTTTTTGACTTCATTGACAGGGCAGCCACCCAGGGAGGAACCATCGAAGCCAACAACGGACGGATTTACTTTCCGGTAACAGAGCCTTTTGGCGACCACCTTCGCAACATGCTTGAAGATGATTCAGATTTGGTGGAGAAATATGTTTTTGATGAGCTTTACCGGCTCACAAAGAATGAAGCACAACAGGTTCCGGAGCGCAACCGCTGGTTTCT
>SKSI01000021.1 GCA_007123065.1 Bacteroidales bacterium | reverse complement strand
AGATTTTCCTTCTGAGCGAACGGAACTGCAAACACTTATAAGCTTTTTTTTACTTCGTTTTATATGCTGATTCACAAAAAATATGATCTCATTGGCTTCTTTTCTATGATGATATGAAGCTTGGGAGTATTCCATATTAATGAAATATTTTTCAGCTTTCTTTTTATGGGGCAATGTGCCAAAAACGGGCAGGTCGTAAAAGCTCTCAAAGTCACCCAACAACATAATGCGGTTGTCCAGATAGTCGTAAATAAACACGCCGCCGACGCCAATTCCTGCGCCAAGCACCAAACCCAGCAGTATAAAATACTGTAAGCCTTTATTCGCAGGAATTTCAGGAATATATGGCTCATCTACATATAAAAACCGGTGCAGTCCACCATGGGTTGCCGACTGAATGTCGATTAATTTGTTATTCAGCTTATTGATCGTCATAAATATAAGTTCCCGGTTTCGCACCAATTGTTGCTGGTCCATGTCGGTAGTATCGGGAAGCATTTGATTTTCGATTTCACTGATTACCTGTTGAAGTGAACCAACCCGTGTCTGCAAAGAAATCTCGGATAGACTGAAATTAAGCAATTGACCCAAAAGTTGATTGTGAAGAGGGTTTCGGCTCAACGATTGGACTTCTATTGTCTGTTCAATATCCTCTGCCAGCAATTGGCTCACACGATCGATGTTTGCAGTCAAAGCCCTTACCCTGGGATGATCTTCCTGTTGGCGGGTCAGGGCCCGTGCCCTCTCTGTGTGCAGATTCATCAGTTGAACTTTGAGCGGCTCGGAATAAGCCAGTTCGTCCATGATCGTCGGATCCAGATCTACCAGTTCTTCTTCCGCCCGTTTTTTTGATGCCCTTACAGAGGCCAGATCAATACGGGCATTTTGCAGACTGTTCCTGAAGGATTCCAGATTGGAAGCCAGCTTGTTTAAATCGCGCAACTGATAGGGATTTGAGGCTTGTTCCACCAGTATTATTCTGTCAATCCGGCTAAGTTGCTTGTAGTTGTCAGATAATTGTGCGGAAAGATAATCTATCAGATTTGCAGAAAATTCTATCTGGTGATTCACCAGCATATCGTTCAATACCTGAACATAGGTCATGAAAATACGCGGAATATCATTATTGCTCTGTGCTCTAATGGTCACAATATATCTTGGAGAGGACCACCATTCAGTATCTTCAACCATCTCCGCATTTATACCTACCCTGCTTTCTTCCTGAAAATAAGACAGGCCTGATTTTATTAAGGTTTGACGGGCAAGCTCCCTGGAACGCATCACACTAAGCCAATAATGCTTGTCAAAAGATGGACGTACAACCGGCACATCAGACGCTTCAACGAATTGCTGAGCGGCTTCGCTATAAAAGATTTCAAAAGATGACCTGTAGAAAGCTTCCTGTTTTAATCCATAAACCAGACTCAACAGCACCACCAGAGATAACAAAATGAAAAACTTCCACTTATGAATGATCAAAACATGAAAATACCGGATGATGTCAAAGGTGTCATCAGTATTGCCATCATGTGTGTCTTTGGTTTTTGATGTCATAAACCCATTGCCATTATTTAATTCACTATGGGGTGTTTTGATATAGCTACAAATACAAACAGGGAAAAAACGGCTGCTTACCTGACCTGTTTTTCCCCCGACTTTGCCATTTTTTTGGCAGCAAACAATTTATCGCTGCATAAATAAACCATTTTATAATAGCATAGTGGCTTGGGTACACATGCCTCAATATTCAATTCTTTACAGGTCTTTTTGTTTCCGGGAGTAAGCAGTCTTTTTAAGAAACAAGGAGTCTCTGCGATTCGGTCAGCGGATAAGCATATACCCTCAGGTCCCATGTAGCTTGTGTGTACTATGATCCGGAAAGGAGGTGCAGAGGCATCTCTTTCCATAAAAAAATCATTAATTTGTTCAATAAACTCAAATCCGTTTATTCCGGGCATCTGAAGATTGGTAATCAATATATCAGGATAAGTTGCCGTGGACGATTTCAAAAATTTCAGAGCCCCCAAAGGACTGTAAAATAAGGACAAGTCACAGTTTTTGGCGAATCCTTTGATGTACAGTCTCATAAGATCCAGGCTGATATTATCATCATCCACTATTAAAATTTTCATGACCTTGCTTTTATGCAGACTGTTAAAAAGGCAGTATTCGCGATTAAGAGCAGTATTCGCGATTAAGAACCACGTAATCAAACATATAAAGTTCAATTAAAAATCTTATAAAAACAAGCACTATTTGTTGCATTTTAAGAAAAAAACAATTAACTTCACAACTTTAAAGGGCATTATTGTGGAAACAAAGGGGTTGCATTTTAATATTAAACGGCTTCGGGAACTAAAAGGCTATACACGGGATCAGGTAGCTGCTGAAATGAATATGACAGTAAGCGGCTATAGCAAGATAGAACGCGGTGAAGTTGACCCGGGAATCGGGAAACTTGAACGCCTGGCAGAAATAATCGGTGTGAACCTGTTAAGCTTCTTACATTTAAGAACAGCGCATATTTTTTATTCAAATACCGGTTCATCAGAAGATGAGAAAATGCCTAATACAGATCCATTGCAATTGTTTCGTACGCAGCAAAAATATATTGACCTTTTGGAAAAGGAAGTTGAGCGATTAAATTTGATGATAGAAATAATGAGAGATAAAGAAAAGGAAAACTTAAGCAAAGGAAAAAATATTCGGTAAAATGTTTGTTAGAATATAGTCTGACTGGCAAAAAACAAAACCATTGAAGCTAAATCAGTAACAACAAAAACTCTTACAAGTCATCGAATAAAATAGCTGGTACTGCAATGCACAAAGCAGGAAATAAAACATTCTGGCTTTCCTGCATCAGGGAAACCTGTCCGCCCAGATCAAAACTGTTTCCCAGACGCTCGCGTTTAAACCCGGGCAAAGTATCCAGGCAGGCATATTGAAAATTGGCATCTACATAAGGTTTGTAAAACGCCGCTCTTTCATCTATCCCCACCAAACGGCAGGCCGTTTTGCTGCCACCCGCGCAAACCATCGCTGATATAGATAATCTCTCCTTCATAGAACCCCCTTAGCGTATTTACAATTTTGTTGGTACGTCTGATGGTTGTGCAATATATGACGATGATCGGTTCCTCAAGATGCTTTCTCAATAAAGACAAAAGGTTTGGGTCATCTGCATCGATGTTAATTGCGTTTTTAAGATGGCCTGATGCAAACATTGTGGCGGTGCGGCCGTCGATAATCAGTGCACCGCCATCCTCAAGTAAATGTTGGTGGTTTTTATGGAACTCCAACGAACTTACCCCGATAACCTGCTGCCCTGAAAGTTTTCCTGGCAAGGAAACACAGATTAAACAAAATGCAGTAAAAAATAAAAACAGGTTTAAATTTATCTTTTTCATACAAAAACGATATTATATTT
>SKSI01000113.1 GCA_007123065.1 Bacteroidales bacterium | reverse complement strand
TGCAACTCTTTATAGCGCTGCAGGATCATTTTTACTTCGTGTGCTATCTTGTAGTGCTCCTCGCCAACAATATCAGGTGTCAATAACCGGGAGTTTGAGTCCAGTGGATCCACCGAGGGGTAGATGCCCAGCTCAAAAATCTTTCTGCTAAGTACTGTTGTGGCATCCAGGTGGGCAAATGTTGTTGCCGGTGCCGGGTCTGTAAGGTCATCGGCAGGGACATAGACGGCCTGTACGGATGTGATGGAACCTCGCTTGGTGGATGTGATCCTTTCCTGCAACAAACCCATTTCAGTAGCAAGCGTTGGCTGATAGCCAACGGCAGAAGGCATACGTCCCAGCAAGGCAGAAACCTCTGAACCGGCCTGGGTAAATCGGAATATGTTATCAATAAAAAACAAGATATCGTTCCCCTCTGAGTCCCCCTCACCATCACGGAAATATTCGGCAAGCGCCAGCCCCGACAAAGCAACGCGGGCGCGTGCCCCCGGAGGTTCGTTCATTTGGCCGAACACCAGTGTTGCCTGTGATGTGGCCAGCGCCTCGGGATCAACGAGCGATAAGTCCCAGTTCCCTTTTTGCATGGACTCCGTAAACGCCTTGCCGTAGTTGATCACCCCTGACTCGATCATTTCCCTGAGCAGGTCATTCCCTTCGCGTGTACGTTCGCCTACACCCGCGAACACACTTTTTCCCTTGTATGCTTTCGCAATGTTGTTAATCAACTCCATAATCAGGATGGTCTTACCGACGCCGGCACCACCAAAAAGACCAATTTTGCCCCCCCTCGGATAGGGCGTCAGCAAGTCAATCACCTTGATGCCGGTAAGCAGGACCTCTTCCGTGGTTTGCAGCTGATCATAACGGGGAGGATCGGCGTGTATATCATAACGTTTTTCTGTTTCGACCTGCCCCAGCCCGTCTATTGGCTCTCCAATCACATTAAAGAGTCTGCCACGAACCGATTCTCCGGCAGGCATCGTAATGGGGCCGCCTGTGTTTTTAACCTGCATTCCGCGCGATAACCCGTCGGTCGCATCCATCGCAATGGTGCGGATCGTGTCTTCACCAAGGTGCTGCTGACACTCCAGAATAATGCGGTGTCCATGGTCATTATAAACCTCCAGTGCATCATAAATCTCCGGAAGCGACTTCCTTCCTTCAAAAATTACATCAACAACAGGACCAATAACCTGTGCCACTTTTCCCGTATTCGTGATTTGTTTTTTCATGATCTGAGAATTTGGAAGGACTACCTGTTTAAAAACGCAAAAAAACCGATTGTTGTATCCCTTCACTACGAAATTACGATTTTTATCAATTGATGACATTGTGTAAAACTTTATTATTTTTGTGAAGCAAACCAAAAGGACACCATTATGAATGAAGAGCTGGATTTTTTATTTGCCGAGGCAGAGGAAAAAATGGAGAAATCCATAACCCACCTTGAGCGTGAACTGTTAAAGATCAGAGCCGGGAAAGCCAATCCTCAGATGCTTGATAATGTTAAAGTTGATTATTACGGCGTGCTTACGAAGCTTTCCCAAATGTCAAACATCAACACGCCAGACCCCAAAAGTATCCTTGTCCAACCGTGGGAGAAAAATATGCTTGAACCCATCGAAAAGGCCATTATGGCTGCCAATCTGGGGTTTAATCCACAAAACGACGGCACCCAGATACGGATTAATGTGCCTCCGTTGACGGAAGAAAGAAGGAAGGAGTTGGTAAAACGGGTCAAAAGTGAAGCGGAAAATACCAAAGTGGGCATCCGGAACAATCGTCGTGAAGCGCTGGAAGCAGGTAAAAAACTAGAAAAACAAGGTACTCCTGAGGATATGGTGAAGGCCTATGAACACAACATTCAGGAATTGACCAACGAAAATACTGCAAAGGTGGATAAGATGGTTGAGCAAAAGGAAGCGGATATTATGACAATTTAACCTGTTGTTAGCAGCCTTTGTGATAACTCAGCGTCCTTGTCAAGCTGTATTTTTAATTCTGCCAGCGAGTTAAAGCGCATCTCATTACGGATACGATCCAGAAATGCGATCCGGATCTCCTGTCCATATATGTTTTTATTAAAGTTAAATAAATGGGCCTCGATGGTCACGTGGTCCATATCAAGCGTTGGTCGGATGCCGACGTTTACCATTGAATGGTACCAGGTGCCGGAATGCTCGACGCGTCCAATGTATGCGCCTTGCGCAGGCAGCACGGCAGAGATATTATCTGTTTTCAGGTTTGCTGTAGGATAACCCAGCGTTCGGCCCACTTTGTTGCCTTCCACAACCTTTCCGCTTAAGGTAAACGCTTCTCCGGTTTGCTCCAGATACCCTGCCACGTCCCCTTTTTTAAGTAATTGTTTCAACTTTTTATCCATGGCATTATTTTTTTTGAGACGCGAAGTTCATTTTTTTCTTTGTCATATCTCGAATTGATTCCGTAAATTTAACGAAATAAAATGCAAGAATCACGGGTTTACAGCTGCTTTTCTTACTTTTAACAAACGATAGTTAAATGTTTAGAATTGAGCGGCAGGCTTGCTATTTTGCATATTCTTAATGCCTGTTATTCAAAAAAAAGGCTTAAACTTGCATCATTAAATGATTAAGATATGGCACATTATAAAAGGATTTTATTGAAGTTAAGCGGTGAGTCACTGGCCGGAGGTAACCGTTTGGGTATTGACGCCGGTGCATTGGAACATTATGCCCGTGAGATCAGGTCGCTTGTTGATCACGGTGTGGAAACGGCTGTTGTACTGGGAGGTGGCAACATCTTTCGTGGCATCCAGGGTATGGAAAAAGGATTTGATCGGGTCCATGGTGATCAGATGGGTATGCTGGCCACGGTAATCAACTGCATGGCCTTGCAGTCAGCCCTTGAAGGGATGGGGATGAAGGCTGTTGTCTTATCCGGTATTCCGGTTGAAACCATGTGTGAGAAGGTGAGCCGGAGGCGCGCGATGCAACTGCTTGATGAGGGTTATGTGGTATTGATAGCCGGTGGAACGGGAAATCCTTTTTTTACGACTGATTCAGCTGCGGCTTTGCGTGCTCTGGAAATTCAGGCAGATGTTATTCTGAAAGGTACCCGGGTTGACGGAGTCTATTCCGCTGATCCGGAAAAAAACCCTGATGCAAGGAAATATGATGTGCTGACTTTTGATGATGCAATCAGGGAAAAGCTAATGGTAATGGATATGACGGCTTTTACCTTATGCAAAGAAAATGCCCTGCCCATCATCGTATTTAACGTGAATGAGCAGGGCGCTCTGTTCGGTATTGTCGTAGAAGGACAACAGCGAGGTAGCCTGATTACGTCAGGGAAACCCGCTTAAATGCTACGACTGTAAGGTCTTTGTCTGCTTTTTGAAGCATCTGGCCAACAGAAGTCTTGCTTTCTTTGATAAACTCCTGGCTAAGCAGTGT
>SKSI01000160.1 GCA_007123065.1 Bacteroidales bacterium | reverse complement strand
GTGATGGATAAAACATTGATGCCAAGGCCGGCACGAAGGCGGCTTTCTTTGAGTGTTTTGCCAATAAGAGTCGATGAGGGCTTGATTCTGAGCATAAAGGAGCGCTCTTGTAAGGCATAAGATGATGAAATAACCTGTTGCTGCTGCACGCCTCTTTGATCCAACGCTTCTCGTTTGGGTAAAAAATGTCTTCCAATAAAAACCATAAACAGCGTGCCAAAAAGGAGTGCGGAAACGCCTATGGGAGTAAAGTCAAAAAAACCAAACGCACTTTGTCCTGCATCACCAAGCGCATAACTGATCAGCAGATTTGGAGGGGTGCCTATCAGTGTTGTCAGTCCGCCCAGCATGGAGCCAAAAGCAAGAGGCATTAATAAACGGGATGGCGAAATATTCTTGGCTCTTGCCATATCCATTACAACCGGTAGCATCAGTGCCGCGACTCCGATGTTATTCATGAATGCGGACAGTGCGCCTGACGACAACATGATGGTAGCGATCATTCTGCCCTCATTATTTCCCGCTACCTTTGTCATGTGTTTGCCAATGATCCGGGCCACGCCGGTCTGGTATAATGCGGCACTTAGAATAAACATAGCCCATACTGTAACAACAGCCGGATTGCTAAATCCGGAAAGGGCTTGCTGAGGGGTGATTAAGCCGGTGAAAGCCAAAGTCCCCATCACGAGCAATGCCACGATGTCCATCCGCACCCGGCCGCTAAAAAACAGAACCAGTGCAGCGATCAGTATGGAGAAAACAAGAATGATCTCTATGGTCATATAAATCAAGAACGTTGATCGTTTTTCGGAATATTTTGTATTCATCAAAAATAAGGTTTTTTATAATATGAATCCAACGGAAGCTTTAGGTTGCATCACGATATCAAGACGCATACGGGGGTGCGCCTCTGCTTGAAACCGGAAACTGTGGGTCCGGACAAACATCAGTAAATAATTCCTGAACAAAGAAGCATTCAAGCTGTTTGATCTTTTAAACAAAAATTGCTTATGATGAAGGCTGAAAATAAAAAGCGGAAGAAAAACTCCCCGACACCGCCAAAAACGGTATTGCTCCGGGCATATGAACTGATGACGACGGCAATTGCAATGTCTGATAAATATGAGGAAAGAAAGGATGTTACAGCCAAATACGTGCATACCACTTCGCGTGGTCATGAAGCAATACAATTGGCCGTGGCGATGCAGCTGAAGCCGCAGGACTGGCTTTCACCATATTACCGGGATGACAGCATGATGCTCGGTATTGGTCTTGATCCCAAAGACCTTATGTTAACGCTTCTTGCCAGGAAAGATGAGCCTTTCTCCGGTGGCAGGTATTATTATTCACATCCTTCTTTGAATCGTGATGATATGCCGAAGATTCACCACCAGTCTTCAGCGACCGGTATGCAGGCCATCCCTTCGACGGGCGTGGCAATGGGCTTGCAATACAAGGAGAAAGAAGGACTGGCTGATGATTTTAAAGGAAAGAACCCTGTGGTGGTCTGCTCGATGGGAGATGCTGCAACAACGGAAGGAGAAGTATCAGAGGCCTTTCAGATGGCTGCTTTGAAACAGCTTCCCATTATCTACCTGGTACAGGATAATGAATGGGACATTTCTGCCCATGCTAAAGAAACACGCGCACAGGACATTACCAAATATGCTCAGGGTTTCAATGGGATAGAAACAAGAACGATCGATGGCAGCGATTTTGTTGAATCTTACAAAACAATGGAAGAGGTTATTGCCATTGTCAGAAAGGAGCGGCGCCCCTTCATTATTCATGCCAGGGTTCCTTTGCTTGGACATCACACTTCCGGTGTGAGGAAAGAGTGGTACCGTGATGACCTTGATGAACATGCAAAGCGTGATCCTTATCCGAAACTGCAAAAAGCGCTTGTGGATTTCGGTGTCAAATCCAACGAATTGAGGCAAACAACTGAAAAGATCAGGAAAATGATCGATCAGGCTTTTGAAGAAGCGGTTAATGCAGATGAGCCTGATACCGAAGATGTCGGGGCGTTTGTATTTGCACCTACACCAATTACTGAAGAACGTGGTCAGCGTGAACCGGAGGGCAAAGAGAAAAAAGTGATGATTGACAGTGCTTTGTTTGCGTTGCGTGAAATAATGGCAGAACATCCTGAAGCATTATTGTATGGACAAGATGTAGGCAGGCGTTTGGGTGGTGTTTTTCGTGAAGCAGCTACACTGGCGCAGCAGTTTGGTGACAACAGGGTGTTTAACACGCCAATTCAGGAAGCCTTTATTATCGGAAGTACACTCGGGATGTCGGCAGCAGGGCTGAAACCAATTGTTGAGGTTCAGTTTGCTGATTATATCTGGCCGGGCCTCAATCAATTGTTCTCAGAGTTGAGCCGCAGCTGCTATTTGTCGAAAGGGCGGTATCCGGTGAGCTCAGTGATTCGTGTACCGAGCGGTGCTTTTGGCTCAGGCGGACCCTATCACAGCTCGAGCGTAGAATCTGTGCTAACAAATATCAGAGGCATCAAAGTTGTGTATCCGTCAACCGGTGCTGATCTGAAAGGGCTGCTCAAGGCTGCTTTTTATGATCCCAATCCGGTTGTAGTCCTCGAGCATAAGGGCTTGTACTGGTCGCGGCTGCCCGGAACACAGGGAGCCAAAACAGTAGAGCCGGACGAAGATTATGTGATTCCGATTGGCAAAGCCCGTCGTGTCATTGATGCCGATCCTGAAAAAATTGCAGCAGGTAAAAGTATTGTCGTTGTCACTTACGGAATGGGTGTATACTGGAGTTTGGCGGCAGCAAAACAATTTCCCGGACAGGTGGAAGTTGTCGACCTGCGGTCTCTGAATCCACTTGATATGGATTTTGTTTATGATGCTGTAAGGCGGCACAACAAAGTGTTGCTGGTAACGGAAGAATCGGTTGAAGCCTCTTTTACTCTCGGTCTTGCCGGGCGTATTCAGCGCGACTGCTTCGAATCACTGGATGCTCCCGTAAGCATTGCCGGATCAGTTGATACACCTGCAATTCCGCTTAATACGAACCTGGAGGCTGCTGTATTGCCAAACCCTGAAAAAGTCGGTAAAGCCATTCAAAA
Source organism: Bacteroidales bacterium (assembly GCA_007123065.1). Taxonomy (GTDB): domain Bacteria; phylum Bacteroidota; class Bacteroidia; order Bacteroidales; family UBA7960; genus PUPG01. The sequence goes on along the minus strand of SKSI01000160.1, from coordinate 346 downwards.
CCTGTTGAATTACTGAGGTTGTGATAATTACAAGGACGTCGATCTCTATAATCCGTACTTTCGGATCATTTGGGTTGTTTCATACAAAAACCACAAATATTTTATTATCTTTGCGTACTGAAAAAGTTCAGTTTGTTTTTGCCTGTTAGGTGAGGCTACTGAATGAACACAGGCTGCTGCCCAAAAATGTCTACAGACGCCAATGGGTATAACAGGCTTTGTCGGATTAAGGCATTGCTTAACGTAGCTTCCCTCTCTCGGGGATAAGTCATTCAGAGCTAAAACTCAACAAGGGGCAACAGTTTGAAGCGCGTCCCGGGGATGTCCTTCATCCCATCATTGCCCC
>SKSI01000020.1 GCA_007123065.1 Bacteroidales bacterium | reverse complement strand
GCCGCCGTAAGTTGTGCGGCTGGTTACAATATGATCACCGCTGTTTACAAGCTGCAGTATGGCACAGGTAATGGCGCCCATACCCGAAGCGGTAACCCAGGCAGCCTCCGTCCCTTCCATCGCGGCAAGCGCATCAGCAAGATATTTGTTACTCGGATTCCAGTGACGGGAGTATAGGAAACATCCTTCCGCTTCACCCTTAAATGTTTCAAGCATCGTTTTGGCTTGCATAAAAGTAAAAGTAGCAGAGTCTGTAACCGATGGATTAACATCTCCATATTCACCGAACTGTAACAAAGACTGTATGCGTGTAGCTGGATCAAATTTGCTGGCCATTTTTGTATAATTTTTAAAAGATTGATCGATTGTTTTAAACAAACATTCTATTTGTTAAAGACAAAAAATGCCTTTTTTCTCTAAAAAGACGCCACTTTAGTGACGGTACAAAGGTACAAAATTAATCATGTATGGCAGATTTCGGACAGGATAATCAACAAGAAACAATATAAATTTGAACTTCCTGGTATAGAACGCGGTTAATTATTCAGACAGCGGGTTTTACGCGAGATTAAAATCCTAACTTTGCAACAAATAAGCGTATCCAATGCCGAACCATCAAAGCCAAACCGCATCATTTGAAAAGAGGTTGCTCCTCCAGAGTGCCATATGGCCTTTTGTATTTGTAATCCTGATATTGCTGGTAAAGTTAGTCGAGGAGCTTTTGGGAAGCAGTTTTTCTCAATATGGACTGATGCCGAAGTCAATCAGTGGTCTTGCCGGAGTTCTGACTTACCCTTTCTTGCATAAAGACTTCAGCCATATGTTCTCCAATGCCGTACCGCTTTTATTTCTTGGTACAGCCCTTTTTTATTTCTACCGGAGAGCAAGTGGCATGATCTTTTTGCAGCTTTTTTTGATTTCCGGGATATGGCTTTGGTTTCTTGCAAAAGAAGGCAGTGTTCATATTGGCGCCAGCGGTTTGGTATATGGATTGACCGCATTTCATGTCACATCAGGCTTCATCAAGCGGAATCATCGTCTTCTGGCGTTCGCCTTGCTCGTACTTTTTCTTTATGGCAGTTTGGTCTGGGGCGTCTTCCCTGATTTTTTCCCTAAACGCAATATTTCGTGGGAGGGTCATCTGACAGGTATGGCAGCAGGTGTTCTGCTCGCCTGGTTTCACCGCAGACAAGGTCCGGAAAGAGACAAGTATTCATGGGAAGAAGAGGATGAGGATAAGGTTGAGGTTGAGGTTGAGAATGAGGATGAGATTAAGGATGAGATTAAGATTAAGATTAAGAATGAGAATGAGATTAAGGATGAGATTAAGATTAAGAATGAGAATGAGATTAAGAATGAGATTAAGATTAAGAATGAGATTAAGATTAAGAATGAGAATGAGAATGATCTTTGGGGAAAGACTGGAAAGTGTTCTGTTTGCGATTCAACCTCCCCGGGAAATGAGCACGAATACAGTTATAAAAATACCGGGAATAAAAACGCTGGATTGTAGCATTGGTGAAAACGCGCTATTGTTATCAAAAAAATCACATCATGAGAAAAATCCTGTTTTTATGTCTTCTGATGATTCCCCCACTGTTAATAAGCAGCAATCAAAGCTATGTTGACAGTTTAAAGATTGCTCTTAAAGATACCGAGGGTATTACAAGGATTAATGTTTTGGGCCAACTTTCCGCGTATTATGCAGATTCTGATCCTGACCTCTCTCTAACTTATGACTCCGTGGCACTGGACATTGCCAGAAGCATGGGTAATAAAATGTTTCAGTCTGACATTTTAAACAATATGGGCCTTTCCTTTTATGCCAAGTCCGATTATGCAACTGCCATTGAATTGATCTCGCGAAGCCTGGAGATCAAGGAAGAGATTGCAGATTCCCAATCAATGGTTCAGGCCATGAATAACCTGGGTGTGATTTATCAGCTGATCGGAGATTACGACAATGCCATCAACATGCTGAGCAGATCGCTCGTTATAAGACGCGAACAAAATGACACTGTCGGTGTTGCCCGTACTTTAAGCAACATCAGTGCTGCCATACAGCGAGCAGGAAAACCGGAACAAGCCCTTGACATACTCGAAGAAGCAAGGGAGCTATATCAGTTCCTGAACGATTCCAAAGGACTTGCCTCCGTTTACAACAACCTGGGCACGGTGTATCAGTTGCTGGAAGATTTTGATCTGGCACACGCCTACTTTCTCCGCTCACTGGAGTTAAAAGATGAAGAGCGGGATCCGCGATTCATGGCAAATACTTACAACAATCTGGGTATGACATCTGCTGCTCTTGCCCGTCCGCAGGATGCCATTCAATACTACAACAGAGCCCTGGATATTCGCACAAGAACGGGCGATCAGTTTGGTCTGGCCACCGTAAACATAAACATTGGTGAATTGTACCGAAAAAATGGAAGTTTTCAGATTGCAGAAGAATATTTGCTAACTGCTTTAACAATTGCCCGCAAAAACAATTTCAATCAGGTTTTACAGAGATGTCTTGAGGAGCTATCCCGGCTCTACGCAGACCAGGGGATCTATCAGGCAGCATACAAATACTCGAATGAAGCTTTATCCTATAAGGATACGCTTTACAGCGAAGAATTAAACAAAAGGGTTGCGGAGCTGGAGATGCAACGGAAAACAGAGATCACATACAGGGAGAATGAGATGCTCCGACTTGATAACCAGCTAAAAAAATGGAAAATACAAAGAAGCAGAAATATATTGACAGGAAGCATTATTATTGCCCTGTTTTTTGTGTTTCTGATTGTCCTGATCTGGATCCGGCTCAAAGAAAAGCGCAAACTTAACAACCGTCTGCAGAACACGATCAACCTATTGCAAGAAAGTGAAACACATCTTAAAGAAGCCAATGAGGCAAAGGATAAGGTATTCTCCGTCATCGCCCACGACCTGATCAGTCCGTTCAACAGCCTCCTGGGTTTCAGCAACCTTTTAATGCACTCCTATAAGGAATATGATGACGAGGAAAAGCAGCAGTTTATTGCCAGCATCCATCATTCGGCATCCAATACCTACAGACTACTGGAGAACCTGCTTTACTGGGGGCGGATAAATACCGGCAAGATCAGGCAATCACCCCGCAACGTGGATTTATCGGAACTTGTCAAAGATAGTCTGGTTCTATTAAATAAAGCTGCCATAGAAAAGGAGATATCTTTCCATACTGACATTCAGGAAGAAACCATTGTTTATGCCGATCCGGAGATGCTGTCAATTATTTTGCGAAACCTGCTAACCAATGCACTAAAGTTTACCCACAAAGGCGGTGATATTTATATTTCTGCCCTCGGCAGGCAAAACGATGTTGAGTTGACCATTCAGGATACAGGAATTGGCATTCCTGAAGCCTGGCAGAATGACCTCTTCCGTGTTAATGAAGAATACAATCGTGCCGGCACCGAAAACGAAACCGGACCCGGCCTGGGTTTGTCATTAACCTACGGACTTGTAAAAAAGAATAACGGTAAAATCCAGGTAAAAAGTCAGGAAGGCAAAGGTAGCTCATTCATTGTCCAACTCCCGGGTGCTACCCGGAAAGAAAGCAGCGCAAATTAAGATTCCTCTAAAATGCAAACAATCCTTACCAAAAAATACGGACTTATTCATACCGGTAAAAAGATTGGCGGAGGCAATCTAAGAGACTGCTATTCGATTGCAAACAAACCCGGGCTTTGTATAAAAATTGTAAAGTCCGAATTAAGCCTGGCACGTAAGCTACAGGCTTTCTTTTTCCATAAAAACACGAATATAGAGGAATATCGGCTTTACACAACGATTCCTGAGCAGATCCGACCGTATTTTAACCCGGTTATTGAAGCAGAAAAGGCGTATATGCTAACGGAAATGCCCCGCAATTATGATGGCAGCTATGCGTTACCGGTTAAAAGTCATGGAAAAATCAGCAATCAGGTGTTTTGGCAACATGTTAATAACCTGTTTAACTTCTTTGAAGAAAATGAACTTTGGCTTTTTGATGTATTGAACGGAAACAATATGTTTGTCAGGAAAGACAGCGACACAGACTGGCGACCTGTAATCATTGACTATAAAAGGATTGGATGGAAAGCCTTTCCCTGGCAGGTTTACCTGGCATTTAAATGGGGGAGAAAGAAGAAATTAAGGCGTCGATACAGAAAATTTCAAAAAAAATACAGTGGATTTTTTCTATAAAGAATACCTTTGCAAATTGAAAATCAATTAACTGAGAAAAAAGCCGGCACCTTTTTTGTTACTTTTCGTTTAAAGTGCATGAAACGTTCGCAATTATCTTACAGTATTCACAAATAATGAAATACTAATTTGGTGTATTATAAAAACAATCACAGGCATAAAAAAAGTTTATTAAAAACTTATTCGGAAAACTTCTTAATCGCAATAAAAAGCATCATAAACAGACTGCACAGGAAAAACACGGAAACCTTCTTGTTTTACCCCCAATATCCGAGCAGGCGCAGTGTTATTTACAAAATTCTAAACCATTTGCATTACAACATCACAAACAACCCTGCCCGGAAACATCAGCACATCGTATACTGGGATGACACGACATACAGAAAACCCGACAAAAAGATGTCCATGATGACGAAGCAAAATGAAGTCATCAACAAAAACTGCACAGACATATCAAAGAGCAAGGTTGAAAAAGTTTTTCATAAAGTGTTTGGTTATTCCTATTCTATAGAATGCACATCCCATCATGGAAAAATGGTCAAAAAAAGCGAGATCAATGCTTCCCATGATGGTACGATCATCACTGGCCCTGTCAGGCCGGAAAAGGGTTATATTTATCAGAAGTTAATAAATAATAGCATTGATAATGAGTTAGTTGCAGACATGCGTGTTCCGGTCATAAATGGAATGATCCCCTTTATCTTTCTCAAATACAAGCCCCGGAAGAACCGTTTCGCGCATTATCGCAAAACACGCCACAAGCGAAAAGCTGTAGAACGTTATCAGGCTCATGAGCTACTTTCTGAAGAAGAAATAAAAAAAACCATTTCGTTTTGTGAGAAGATCGGTTTGGATTATGGAGAAGTTGATATATTGCGTGACAACGACAATAAGAAGATTTATATTATTGATGTCAACAATACGCCCAATGGTCCACCCGGGATGAGAGCAATAAGAAAAAAAGAAAACATCGCGATAATGGCTGATACTTTTGCTGAATCATTCTTGAAAACAGAAGCACCTTAAGTACCAGCCACAACCAACGCAATTGTTTATAGGCTTTTAGATATTACTCCCTGATAAGCACGCCAAAATACAAGGCCGAAAACAAGATAAAATTCAATGACATCTGACTGTCGAGCGGGCTGTTTCCAAGCATAAACACCAGAACGATTACAAGAAGGATATTAAAGGGCAAATATCTGTATGCCCTTGATTTCCAGACAAACAAAAAATAAAGACCAAAGATCAGGGTCAAACCGGAAACTCCAAGCATAATCGTGAGATGCAGGAACTGATTGTGGGCGTGGCGCAACCTGAATGAGTCAAACTTTGATTCAATATGCTCCAGACCAAATTGAATGGCATCAAGGTGGTCTCCTGTTCCCCAGCCGAACAGGGGTTTCATTTTTACCACAGCAAAGCCAGCCCTCCAAACCTCCAGCCGCTGCGTAAAAGAATGTCCGCTTGGGTTTGCTGTTTCGCGATAGCTATAAAGCTCCCAGAATGTCTGGTGGATACGAACATACACGTTGGGCCATTCCGTATATAAATAATTAGACAGCCCTTGTTCAACTGCTTTGACATCTTCATCTGAAAGGGCATCCATACCCGCTTTATCTTTTCGCAATCCAAGCGAACTCAAATATCTGTAGAGGGTATGCTTCAGGCTATTACCGGCAAGGTCAAGGCTGTCAAAGCCGATTTCGCTCCGTTGGTTCCAGGCTTCCCGCAGTTCGTCCTCAGCAATAAAAGTAAAAACAAGATGTCCGTTCTCACGCAAGCGGTTATCCATATCGTGGGAGTATGGGTTGCCTTCTTCTGTTAACTCCAGGTAAGCTTGAGGGGCTGGGTCAATCTCCAGGCAGAGCGGTTTTGTGATCTTGTTGATGACAAAAGCGAATGAAACAACAAACAAGATAAGGATGAGACTTACGGAAACTGTTTTAAGGATTCCGGGTTTAACAATCAGATTTCGTATCACAAGAAACACCAGAACAACAGCAAGGCTGATGATTCCTGTCAGGGTTCCCATAATGAACATGAAAACGATAAGCCATATTGATATCCCAAAAGTCAAATACAACCATTTTTTGCCGGCAGATAGCCGCCGGACATACCATGGCAGGAAGAAGGCTGTCATCAATATCATCATACTAAGATGAATATGTGGGATAAAAGGGGACACATCCCGGGGATCTGTATGCGCTTCCGACAACACAACCACAGCACCGGCCAGAGTTGCGACCACTAAGGCAGCTGCAAACAGCAAAGGCAATATCACGATTCTTTGATCTTTTATCGGTCTGGACGAAGCAACTACAAAGATCAATGACAAGTATGGCAGCTTGTTTTTCATCACCGAGCCCAAACCATAAGCCAAATCCTGTGTCCAAAACAGGCCCAGCGCATAAACAAAGAAGACACCAATCAGGTAAAGCGAAGCCCTGTTCTTTCTTAAACGCCGGAACTTTTCTGTGTATGAACCCTCCAGTAACCAATTGATTCCCAGCAATATTTGCGATATACTTACAAACGCCCTGGAGGTAGGCAAGCTGATCACAAACAAGCAAAGGCACAAAAACATCACATATTCAAATATCCGCTCGTCGGATGATTTGATAAACGCATTTTTTAGTTCAGATAACATGGTCTGGCCAGCTAAGTATTGGTTTAACACGCATTCATTCTCAATGGTTTGCTACAGAACGGGACTTTTGAAACAGCTCTTCCAGCCACATAAAAACTTTGTCCTGTTCCTCTTTATTGCACAGATCCATACTCTGCACACACAAAAATTTGATGCGCTCCTCACGTTTGCAAAGTTCAATTTTTTTATCAATATAGCCTTCCGATCGTCCGGTAGGATTTACATAGGCTACATCAGGCCGGCTAATATACTTATTCCCGCTTTTTAATTCAATATGATAGAGCAAGGATATAAAGTTAACCTGTTTATGATTCTTAAACCTGTGCTGCACGTGATCTTCAAAAAAACCGGGCTTCTTTTCAAAAAAATGTTTGGCCGTGTGTTTGTTTATGGAATAAGGGGTATGATTAAAATAGAAATACCGGAACCGGAATCCGGCTAATTTTGCTGCAAGCCATTGTCCGAGATGATAAGAGGGTTTGGGTTGAAAGTCTTTATTTCGTAACAAAGACTTTTGAATCAGGTTTTGAAAAGCTGCCCACAGGGTCCTTGGCCATGGAGATGGCAACCATCCGCCACGCAGAACCGGCTTTCCCCGGATAAAAAAATCAGAAGTTTCTGTTTTCCTGATTAAAAATGAATCATCATTAAAATAAATAAAGTTATCAGAAAGTCCGTCTATCCGCCAGATCATGCTTTCAATGGTTCTGCTGCTGAAGGTCGGCAGGTATTTTTCATACCCTTTGAAAATCTCTTTGTGATCAACGACTTTGAAAGACTGAAGGCGATCAGGGAAATAGCGACGGATGTCGTCGTATAGTCCGGGGTTCTGTTCATCCGATACAACATACACGTTTCGGACAAAAGGGGCAAAGGTAAATACAGACAGGACACAATACTTGATTTCATTGACCGAACGAAACCGTGTCGGATGTGCCCCTGGTATGAATTTTCGCACACGGTTATCGAGATGGGCATCTACCTTTTTCTGATGATCAGGGTCATTGCCATCCACCCAGGAGATCACCACATCAATGGCCTGATTATCGTTTGCCGAATCATTTTCCATAAAATCAGAACCGTTAAGAATCCCTGTTTTTAATTTGAAAAGCAAATATAAAGCTAATAAATGGCATTTTTTTCGCATTTTTGCGCTAATGAATCAAGTATGCAATGAAAACGCATTGTTTTGCTGTATTCACAATCTTGTTCAATGATGCAATCAGCCCATACAAAAAAAATCGCAGTCATTTCAATGGTTCGGAACGACGACTTTTTTACACCGAAGTGGATTGATTATTATGGCAGGCAGCTGGGCCATAAAAACCTTTATCTCGTGTTGGACGGTCTGGATCAGCCACTTCCTGCCCAACACGAAACGATCAACATTATCCGGAAGGAACACAGGCCAATGGGCAGGTTAAAAGGAGACATGTACCGTGCCAGACTTGTTTCCGGCATTGCAAAGGATTTGTTTCAGCATTACGATATCATAATCGCCAACGACATTGATGAATTTCTGGTTGCAGACCCCGCTACCGGAAAAAATCTGGCAGAATACCTGTCACAGCCATTCAAAACTTCTACCCGCTCTGCCCTCGGACTGGATGTGGGTCAACATGCTGATCGGGAAAAGCAAATAGACCCGACACGCCCGTTTCTACAACAGAGGAAATATGCGCATGTATCAGCAAGATACACCAAAGCGGTTGTTGCCACACGTCCCGTAATATGGGGATCAGGATACCACAGGGTGAAAGGGAAAAACTTTTTCATTGACTCAAATTTATTTCTTTTTCATTTTGGGATGGTGGATTATGAATTGTGCAAAAAAAAGATCAGCGATCAGGAATTAAACAAGCGGGGATGGTCGCAGCATTTCAACCGCAGGTTTGGTTTGTTTGAAATAATAAGGCGAAAAAAGCCTGTTCACGGCGACAATTTCTTTGCAAAAGCCCGCAAAAGGCAAACCCTTTGCCGCCCGTTTTTCTCCCTTAACAAGCCTGGGATGCTTCGCGAAAAACCGGTGATTGAAATTCCGGAACGTTTCCAGGATATTGTTTAAAGCCAAATTTTCAGGTGTTTCATGACGGCATCGGTGACCCCGCTTTTTTCTGCAACATAGTCCTTGCAGATTTTCGCTTTGCGCTGATGCAAGCGATTATCCCGCAGTATTGCACTTACGTGCGAATGCAATTCATTGCCTCCCGAAACCACCTGGGCACCTTCGCGAACAATCAAATCTTTTGCCTCAGCAAACTTTTTGTGGTTCGGACCAAAAAAAACGGGCAATCCCCAGGTGGCGGCTTCCAGGATATTGTGAATACCATGACCGAAACCGCCTCCAACATAAGCAATATGACCGTATTGATATACCCTGGATAATAAACCGATGGTATCCAGAATTAAAATACCGGCATCCAAAGGAGGATCCGTCTGTAATTGTGAATACCTTACCGTTTTTCCAGGAGCAAGTTTTTCAACTTGCTGAATGCGCGATTCATGAATCTCGTGTGGTGCTATGATGATTTTCATCTGCAGCGAAGAGTCCAGGATAAGATGCTTCAACAGGACCTCATCAGCAGGCCAGGTGCTTCCGGCAACCAGGACCTTGCTGTCTCCGGCAAATTCGGAAATAGAAGCGATTGGTTCCGGATTCTGACTGAGTGAACAAACCCTGTCAAAACGTGTATCACCGCAAACAACATGCTGATGAATGCCATGGTTGTTCAAAAGCTCTGCGGAGGCCTCTTCCTGAACGAAAAAACAGCTGATGCGATGCAGTTGCCTGCGAAACCAGCGGCCGGTAAAACGGAAGAAATATTGCCGCGACCGGAAAATGGATGACAATACAACCATTGGAACCTCCCTGTCGGAAAGAGCCCTCATAAATGTGTACCAGTATTCGGAACGGACAAACGCAACCAACCCGGGGTTCCAGAGATCCAGAAAACGACGAACGTTGGCAGGGGTCGGAATCGGCAAATAAAAGACATGGTCAGCGAGTGATGTATCCTTGCAATGCCGGTAACCAGCAGGGGAGAAAAAGGTGAGTAAAATTCTTTTTTGGGGATATTCCTCACGAATACGTTCCAGAACAGATCGGCTTTGTTCAAATTCTCCCAGTGAGGCGCAGTGCAACCAGAGTGGTGGGGTATCTATGCCCTTATGCAAGTCCTCCTGCACGGCATGCTCCATTTCCTTAAACAGCATACGTCTTCCTTGCATCCACTGACGAGCTTTCCGCGAACCAACAGAAGCAACAAAAATACCGGTATGATAGAGGTGCAGGAATAAAACATAAAAAAAACGCATATCCTGGCTTTTGCATCAAAGATAAACATTGTTTCCATACGTCTAATACAATAGTCCGTTCATGTTATGCATTTATATTTTAATAAGCAGTCAAACCGTATCAAATATTTTTATCTTTGTTGATGCAAATGATTTATTCACCATCATAATACTATTTGATTCTTCTATGAAAAAAATCCAAATGGTCGATTTAAAGTGTCAATATGAAAAGATACAAGAGGAAATTGACGCGGCAGTAATTGACGTTATCCGTTCTACCCAATACATAAACGGGCCGGAGGTGAAAGCGTTTCAAAAAGAACTTGAAAACTACCTTGATGTGAAGCATGTTGTTCCCTGTGCCAACGGAACTGATGCCCTCCAGGTTGCGATGATGGCCCTGGATCTGAAACCGGGCGATGAAGTGATTACCACCACATTCACATTCGTGGCTACTGTGGAGGTGATTGCCCTGCTCGGACTTACACCGGTTTTGGTGGATGTTCTTCCTGACACCTTCAATATTGATCCGGAGGCTTTAAAGAAAGCCATCACCCGGAAAACGAAAGCAATTGTACCGGTACACCTGTTCGGACAGTGCGCCGAGATGGAAAGCATCATGGAAATTGCTAAGGCTCACGACCTCTACGTGATTGAAGACACAGCACAGGCAATCGGTGCCAGCCATTTGTTTACCGATGGAACCACAAAAAAAGCAGGCGCCATCGGTCACATTGGATGCACATCATTTTTCCCATCCAAAAACCTCGGATGCTACGGTGATGGTGGGGCCATATTCACCAATGACGACGCGCTCGCACAACGCATGCGCGTAATTGTCAATCACGGCATGGAAACCAGATACTACCACGATTCCGTTGGAGTCAACTCGCGTCTGGATAGCATACAGGCCGCAATACTCCGGATCAAGCTGCGCCACCTGGATGCCTATGCCGAAGCGCGGCAAAATGCAGCCAATTATTATGATCAGCAATTTAAAGATCATCCCGGGTTGGAAATTCCGGACAGGAGCCCCTTCTCAACCCATGTATTCCATCAGTACACACTAAAAACCAAAGGTGTTGATCGTTTCGGACTTCAGACCTTTCTCGCTGAAAAAGAAATTCCGGCAATGGTATATTATCCCGTTCCTATGCATATGCAAAAAGCTTATGATGACCCACGTTATAAAAAAGGTGACTTCCCCGTATCGGAAGCACTCAGCGAAAGCGTTATCTCACTGCCAATGCATACAGAACTGGACGAGGAACAGCTGAAGCATATATGTGCTAACGTTCTGGAGGGGATGGAGGCGTGTAAAGTTTAGGGCTGAGGACTGGGAGCTGAGAACTGAGAGCTGGGAACTGAGAGCTGGGAACTGAGAGCTGAGAACTGGGAACTGAGTGTCAACAAATCAACGAATCAACAAATGAACAATTCAACAAATAAATAATTCAACAAATCAACATTCTTCCATGGGTGAAATCATAAGAAAATCGGGATACTCCTTCCATGAGAGTGCGGTGATCGATCCGGGCTGCAAGATCGGAGCCGGCACAAAGATATGGCACTTTACACATATTATGCCGGACTGTGAAATTGGCGAAAACTGTAGTTTTGGACAAAATGTGGTGGTATCACCAGGTGTAAAATTGGGTAACAATGTAAAAGTTCAGAACAATGTTTCCATCTATACCGGTGTGATCTGTGATGATGACGTCTTTCTCGGCCCATCCATGGTATTTACCAATATTGTAAATCCGCGCAGCGCAGTGATCCGACGCGACCAGTACGTTCGGACTTTGGTAAAAAGGGGAGCCACAATTGGTGCAAATGCGACCATTGTTTGCGGCATCGAGATCGGCGCATACGCCTTCATCGGCGCCGGTGCTGTTGTGATCCGCGACGTGCCATCGTATGCCCTCGTTGTGGGAAACCCCGCCAAACATATCGGCTGGATGAGCGAATTCGGCCATCGCCTGCAGTTTGATACAGATGGTCAGGCTACCTGCCCGGAAAGCAAGGAAAGATATACACTGGTGAACAACCAAGTCAAAAAAACCAGTAAAAATAAACCATAAACCCTCAATCCTAAACATCTCAACAACTAAACATCTAAACAACTAAACATCTCAACAACTAAACATCTAAACAACTAAAAAATCTACAATGGATATCTACAAAAAACTTGTCAATAAAGAAGCAATCCTGTCTGTTATCGGACTTGGGTATGTCGGACTGCCAATCGCACTTGAGTTTGCCAGAAAAGTAAAAGTAGTTGGATTTGACATACGCGAAG
>SKSI01000104.1 GCA_007123065.1 Bacteroidales bacterium | reverse complement strand
TTTGCACCCGGGTAAGTTGATACGACCAGCTCCCGCTGAATTCCCCCAGGATCGGAAGGTAGCAAGGGTAGGCGGTCGTAGCGGTGCGATATCTTCTTACCCTTTTTTATTTCTCCATTCCATTCATCCAAAAAAGGTTTTTCCTTCAGGCAAACAAATCATTTATTACCTTTATCCTTTCATTTATTTTGGTTTTATAAAACATATATTTTATTATGAAATTTTTTATTGATACGGCCAATCTGGACCAGATACGGGAAGGCAATGATCTGGGAATTCTCGATGGTGTTACAACCAATCCTTCATTAATGGCGAAAGAGGGAATCCGTGGGCAGGAACAAATCCTGAACCATTACAAGGCAATCTGTGACATTGTTGACGGGGATGTTAGTGCTGAAGTTATTGCCACAGATTTTGAAGGAATTGTTTCAGAAGGGGAGCATCTGGCTGAATTGCATCCGCAGATTGTTGTTAAGGTACCGATGATCAGGGAAGGGGTGAAGGCAATCCGCTATTTTACTGACAAAGGCATTAAAACAAACTGTACGCTTGTTTTTTCAGCCGGACAAGCCATCCTGGCAGCCAAAGCTGGTGCCACTTACGTATCTCCCTTCATTGGAAGACTGGATGACATTTCCACGAATGGCATTGAACTCATAGCGCAGATCGTAGATATATACAGGTATTATGATTTCGGAACACAAGTACTTGCAGCCAGCATCAGGCACACGATGCACATTCTGGAATGTGCAGAGGCGGGAGCAGATGTGGTAACATGTCCTCTTGACCCCATCCTGGGCCTGTTGAAGCATCCACTGACGGATATTGGACTGGCCAAGTTTCTGGCCGATCATAACAAAAAATAACCATACAACGATGAAAATTCGATTCTTTTTCTTACTAATGCTTGCATTACCTTTTGTTATACAAGCAGATACCGTGGTGAGGCACGACAGAGTCAGCGAAGCGATTGAGGCAGGGCAAGACAAAACTTTTCTGGTTTACAAGTTTGAGGTAAAGGAAAACATTGCACCACCTTCATTACGCCGACTGCAAAAAGCTTTTGAGGAAGCCGACAGCCTTCAGGCCGACTTCATTTTGCTTCATCTGAATACTTATGGCGGGATGGTGGATGCCGCCGACTCCATGCGTACACGCATTATGCAATCCAGAATACCCGTGATTGTTTTTGTGGATAACAATGCCGCTTCCGCCGGAGCGCTGATATCCATTGCCGCCGACCGGATCTATATGCGTCCCGGCGGAAATATCGGTGCTGCCACTGTTGTAGATCAGACCGGAGAAGTTGTTCCCGACAAGTTTCAGTCATATATGCGCTCCATGATGCGATCAACAGCGGAAGCCAAAGGCAGGGATCCCCAGATTGCGCAAGCAATGGTAGATCCCTCCATTGAGATAGAAGGAGTCGTTGAAGCAGGAAAAGTGCTCACTTTCACTGCATCTGAGGCAATGCGCTGGGGGTTTGCAGAGGGTATGGCAGAAAGTGTGGGAGAAGTTCTGGAGCTTGCCGGCGTTGTTCCAAATGAAATCATAGAACAGCAACTGAGTTTTACTGAAAGGATCATACAATTTTTGATCAGCCCAATTGTCAGCGGATTGCTGATTATGCTGATTCTTGGAGGAATATATTTTGAATTGCAAACGCCCGGACTCGGCTTTCCGATCCTGATGGCGATCTCTGCTGCTTTACTCTATTTTGCCCCGCTTTATCTGGAAGGATTGACCACCTATTATGAAATTGTTCTCTTTGTGTTGGGCTTCATACTGATCGCCGTCGAATTGTTTGTGATTCCCGGGTTTGGTGTAACAGGCGTGCTGGGAGCAATCTTTGTGATCTCCGGTCTGGCTTTGGCCATGGTCGGCAATGTGGGTTTTGACTTTACCGGAGTGCCCGCAGGTGAAATCCTGAGAGCGTTCCTCATTGTGATCATCGCCTTTTTTGTCTCGCTGACAGGCTCCTTTTACCTGGGTCAAAAGCTATTTACCACTTCGCGCTTTGGCGAACTGGCACTGGATACCGTGCAACAAACCAATGCAGGGTACACCTCCGCGGATGCCACAATGAAGACACTTACAGGCAAAACAGGCGTTGCCTTTACGATGCTGCGTCCAAGTGGCAAAGTAGATATTGATGATGAGATATATGATGCAACCGCATTGACCGGATTTATCGATAAAGGGGAGAAGATCAAAGTAGTAAAATACGAAACTTCGCAGGTTTTCGTGATCAAAACAAGCTAAATAAAAGTGAATACAGTTTTATTATGGCCAATACAGATCTCCAACAAATGAATGTAACCAGGTTTTCCCCGCTTTATACAGATATGTATCAGCTCACAATGGGACAGGCCTATTTTCTGAACAACCGGCATCAGAGTGAGGCAGGCTTTGATTATTTCTTCCGAAAACTGCCCTTTAACGGCGGTTATGTTATTTTTTCAGGATTATCAGACCTGATCGAAGCCATTGCAAGCCTTCGCTTTAATTCCTCCGATATCGATTACCTGCACAAACAGGACTTCCATCCTGACTTTCTTGAATACCTGAAGACATTCAGGTTTCATGGCCACATCAGCGGCATGCAGGAAGGAGAGATCGTTTTTCCTGTTGAACCCATCCTGCATGTTGAGGGCAACATCATTGAGACACAAATTATTGAAACCCTTTTGCTCAACCTGCTGAATTTTCAGTCGCTGATCGCCACAAAAGCCAGCAGGGTTCGGTTGTCAGCCGGAAAAAAATTATTAACCGACTTCGGATTGCGACGGGCACAAAGCACCGGTGGCATTCATGCAAGCAAAGCAGCAGTAATAGGTGGTTTTAACAGCACCTCCAACGTTTTTGCTGCCAAAATGCACGATATCCCACCAAATGGCACCATGGCGCACTCTTTTATAGAAAGTTTCGACAGCGAACTGGAAGCTTTCAGAGCCTATGCAAAAATATTCCCCGATCAGTGTGTCCTTCTGGTTGATACCTATAACACAATGAAAAGTGGCTTGCCGAACGCCATTACCGTTGGCAGAGAGCTTGCAAAAAAAGGAGAAACCCTGAGCGGGATCAGACTGGACAGTGGTGACCTCGCCTATTTGTCAAAAAAGGCCAGAAAAATGCTCGATGAAGCCGGACTGACCGAAACAAAAATCATCGTTTCCAATCAGCTGGATGAGCATGTAATAAAAAGTTTGCTGGATCAGGATGCCGCCATCGATATATTCGGAGTGGGAACGAGCATGATCACAGGAAGGCCTGATGGAGCCATTGATGGCGTATTCAAACTGGCACATTCGGATCACAAACCCAGATTAAAAATTTCCGAAAACATCCAGAAAACTACCTTCCCGGGTAAGAAAAACGTATTGAGATACTTCAATGAAGAGGGAAGGTTTTATGCAGATTGCATCATACTGCACAACGAATCCAATCCCAATAGGATGATCCACCCATTCGAAAAGGAGAAAACTCTTGATCTGGAAGGGTTATCTTTTGAAAACCTTTTTCACAGACATATCATAAACGGGGAAACCACCATCAAGCCCAAATCTGTTTTTGAAATACGCGATGTTGCAGAAGCACGTCTGAATCTCTTGCCATCCGAACACAAACGTTTTGATTTTCCACATATCTATAAAGTGGGTATTTCAAAAAACCTATTGGATATGCAAACACAGTTAATTGCGAATATGCAAATAAACCAGTTTTAATGAAAGCACTAATTTTAACAGACGTTCAAAATGACTTTCTTCCGGGTGGAGCACTTGAAGTTCCGGAAGGAGATACCATCATCCCGACCATCAACAAATTGCAGAATTATTTTCCTTTGGTCGTGGCAACCCAGGACTGGCACCCTGAACATCATTTGAGTTTTGCCTCTTCACATCCCGGGAAAAAAGAGTTTGAAACAACCATGCTTGACGACACCGAGCAGATCCTTTGGCCTGACCACTGCGTTGAGGGAACAAGGGGGGCAGAAATCTCCGGCAAACTTTCACTGAACAAAGCAGCGGCCATTTTCCGAAAAGGTATTGACCCGAAAATTGATAGCTACAGCGCATTTTTTGATAATGAGCACAAGAGCACGACCGGCCTTTCTGATTATCTGAAAGGGAAAGGTGTTAAGGAGGTTTACATCGTGGGACTTGCAGGAGATTTCTGTGTGGCATTCAGCGCACTGGATGCCATCAGGGAAGGTTTTAAAACCTTTTTGATTGAGGATGGAACAAAGCCGATAGATGCACAGGGATTTGAGAAAATAAAAGCCGAGATCATCAAAGAGGGCGGACACATCATAAAATCCTCAACCATATTGTCAGAATAAAGCAAGATGGATATCCAATACGTTCATATCCCGAATGCCAGACTTTCTGAAGGCGTTGTCTACCCTTTCCGGATCCTGAAAACTGTTTCTCTCGGTCCAAACGACGATTATTTCGTCCTTGAAGACCCAAACAGCTATAAAATTCTTCTTCCTAAAATCTTTTATGACGGTTATGGCTTTGAAACGGGTCAATCAATACAGTGCCGCGTGGATAAAATCAATTGCAACGGGAAGATCTTTCTGGAACCTATGCATCCCGCTTACCGCGAAGGAGCGGTTTATCCATTCGATTTTGTCTGCAAAGATCATTTGAAAAATATATTGGATGAGGAGACGTATTATTTTATTGTTCGGGACGTCTTAAAAAAAGAGTGGAAAGTGCGCATCCATTGCAAAGAGACCTGGGAACAACCGCCTGAACAGATTCAGTGCCTTCTGGTTCAGATCAAGAAGGGCAAACTATTCCTGAAGGCTACCGAAGTAAAGCAGAATGGTACAAATCTGGAAGTTGGGAAGCATTACCGGTTTTTGATATCCGATGAACGCTTTGACCCTGTTCGTAAGGCAGCTTTTTATGTTCTGATTGATGAATATGGCAACAAACATATGCTTAAAAAAAAGCATTATGTCCGGTATGGCCTGAAGAAGAATAACAGCATACAATGTACTGTGCGTCAAATATCCGCTGACGGATATTTGATACTTGAACCCAAACATCCATGCTATGATGCGGGCAATAACTACCAGTTTCCCATTGACCGGCTGGAGGAGATGGTTTTTACGGATGGTTTCAAACAAAAAGTTCTGGTGCTTCAGGATTGCTTTGGCGCAGAGATCAAAGTGCATCTGGATAACCGCACGGCACAACTGCTTTCTTCACAAAGATTTATTCAGGCAAAAGTGAAAGCGGTGGTGAAAGGAAGGCCTGAACTGGAAATCAGCAACGAACAACCTATCTGAATACAATATCCTGAACGACAGGCTTACCCAGCTCTTTATTAATCAACCCGATGATCTTGGACTTGGCATAGGAGAGTTCATTTCGAAGTACAGAAGAATGCAGATAAACAACCAGACATCCCTTTTGAAATGCAAGTTTGTGGGTAAGTTTTGCAATTGGCTGTCCCATAATCTTCTCCCAGGAAGTAAAAATCTTTGTTTCGGTTAATTTATCTTCCAGACCGTGCCTTTTCAGGACGGTTTTAATGATTTCACCCAAAGATCTCTCGTTTGTTCTTGCCATTTCAGATTTACTTACGCTCATTAAGTATTTTGGTTTCCACAACCTGGCCCCCTTCCATTATGAATATTTTACATTCCGAATCGATGTCAGTAAAAAGTTCCTCAAGCCGTTCGGGATGGGTGTCGCTTACGAATACCTGGCCAAAATCCTCTTTGCTGACCAGTTGCATCAACTGTCTGACACGAGAAGCATCGAGCTTATCAAAAATATCATCAAAAAGCAATATCGGATTGTATCCTTTGATATTTCTCGTGAAGGAAAATTGAGCAAGCTTCAGGGCGATGATGAATGACTTTTGTTGTCCCTGGCTGCCAAATTTCTTGACCGGTTCATTATGGATTTTAAAAATCAGATCATCCTTGTGTATACCGACGCTTGTATATTGCAGCACCCTGTCCTTATTGCGTGAGCTGAGAAGCTGCTGCTCGTAATTGCCCTCAAGCAAAGTGCTTTCATAAACGATTTGGGTTTCTTCCTTTCCTTGCGAAAGAAAAGTGTAGTAATCTTTAAAGACCGGCATAAAGTCATCAAAAAACGCTTTTCGTTCATTGTAAATGTAATTGCCGTTAAAGATCAGGTGCTCGTCCCATATGTCCAGTGAAGCAGGATCGAAGCGTTTTTGTTCTGCAAAGATCTTCAGCAGCGCATTTCTCTGCTGAAGGGCTTTATTGTAGTTGATCAGCTTGTGCAGGTATTCGTTATTGTATTGTGAGATAACGCCATCAATAAATTTCCGTCGATCCTCACTGCCCCCGAGGATCAGTTGCGTGTCGGCCGGACTAAGCAATACAAGCGGATAATTCCCGATGTGATCTGAAAGGCGTTCATACTCTTTCTTGTTTCTTTTGAAGCTTTTCCGTTGCCCTTTTTTTACACCGCAGTAAATGGTATCCTCCTGGCCATTCAGTTTGTATTGGCCCTGTATCAGGAAAAAATTCTTTTCAAATTGTATATTTTGTGTATCTGAAGGGTTGGTAAAACTTTTACAGAAGGAGAGATAATACACCGCATCCATCAGATTTGTTTTGCCGGCCCCGTTGTGGCCGGCAAAACAATTGAATTTGGGTGAAAGAGCCAGGGTAAGCTCTTCCAGATTTTTAAACTGGATCGCATTAATCTGGTTGCAATACATATGCAACTAATTATTTGTTCATACCGCCGCAAACGGAGAACACCTGTCCGGTAACATAAGAAGACATGTCCGAAGCCAGGAAAATGGCCATATTGGCTACGTCATCAGGTGTTCCTGCTCGTTTTAACGGAATTTTTTGTGCCCACTCTTTTTTGACATCTTCGGGAAGTTTAGCTGTCATTTCAGTTTCAATAAATCCGGGAGCGATCGCATTCACCCGGATATTCCGGGCACCGATCTCCTGGGCAACAGATTTTGTAAATGCGACCATTCCCGCCTTGGAGGCAGCATAATTCGCCTGACCGGCATTTCCTCCCAGGCCAACGATGGAACTCATGTTGATAATGCTTCCACTACGCTGCTTGAGCATAAATTTCTGAATCGCTTTGGTAAGGTTAAAGGCCGATTTCAAATTCACACGGATCACATCATCCCACATATCTTCGGTCATGCGCATCAGTAATGTATCCTTGGTGATACCGGCATTGTTGACCAGGATATCAACCTGGCCAAAGTCTTCAATCACTTCATTAACAAGCTTTTCACTGTCAGAGAAGCTACCGGCATCAGAGGCATAAGCTTTTGCCTTTACACCCAATGCCTGCAGCTCTTTCTCCAACTCCCGGGAAAGATCATCAAGCTTCAGGTCCGAAAAGGCCACATTTGCTCCTGTATGTGCAAATCCCAAAGCAATGGCACGTCCGATGCCTCGTGAGCCACCTGTAATCAGAGCGGTTTTTCCTTCTAATATCTTCATATCATATTCAATTGATTAATATTTATCTGATGTTGTAAGCATTCTGTTTTGAAACAGAATCAAATTTACAAAGTAATCGCGACATCCGCAATTATATCCATTTTATCAGATGGAAATCCTGACGGTGTGCGAGGCTTTCATTTCTTGGAAACATCCGGAATGCGTAATTAAAATCCCCTGTGCGTTTGGCAGGTACTTCACATCTGTATTTCAATAAATTATCCTTGTTTTCTACCAGGTCCATCTCGTACACAGACGCAATTTCGCGATCTCCGCCAATGGGTTTCTGGACAAATACCACTTCCAGGCCAAAGTCAGACTCATTAATGCCATTGGCTTTAAGCAAAATCTCAGCAACAAACGGATCTCCAAGTTTCAGTACCTTACCGGAATTGCTCATCAGCTTCTTGTCAGCCACTTCAACCTTATCCCAGGCGTGTATGATCTTATTTTTCCAGTAAACAAATGATCTGGCATTTTTGTAATTGTCGCGCGCCATTTTTTCAGAAGAATCAAAAAGCTTGTTATAGAAAATTTCGAAGTAATCATCCATCATCCGTTTGTTGGTATAATGGGGTGCGATCTTCGCAATGCAGTTTTTAATCCATCGGATCCATTCTTTTGGAAGGCCTTTTTTATCTCTGCTATAGAACATTGGCGCAACCTCCGATTCAAGAATCGTATAAACGGTTTCTGCATCCAGTTCATTCTGGAACTCCTGGTTTTCGAAGGTTTTTTCTTCTTTAAGTTTCCAGCCGGCTTCCTCAACATAGCCTTCTGCCCACCAGCCATCAAGCACACTCAGGTTCATAACTCCATTTAAAACAGCTTTCTCACCGCTGGTACCCGAAGCTTCGAGCGGACGGGTAGGGGTGTTCAGCCAAACATCAACGCCCTTAACGAGTTCGCGACCAAGCTCCATGTCATAGTCTTCAAGAAACAGGATTTTGCCCATGAACTCTTTTCTTTTGCTGATATCCATAATGTGACGGATCAGGTCCTGGCCTGCTTTATCAGCAGGATGGGCTTTCCCGGCATATATGATCTGGACAGGCATATCCGGATTGTTCACGATGCGCGAGAGCCTTTCCAGATCATTGAAGAGCAGGTGGGCTCTTTTATAGGTCGCAAAGCGCCTGGCAAAGCCGATCGTCAGTGTATTTTCGTTAACAGCTTCCAGCATCTGGTATATTTTTCTTGGCGTTTCCTGTCTTCTTGACAGGTTGGCAAGCAAACGCGCCCTGATGTATTCCAACAACTGCTTGCGCTTTTTGCTGCGGATATCCCAAATGATCTGATCCGGCACTTCATAGATCTTTTCCCAGGCAGCCGGATCAGAAACGTTGTTCAGAAAGTCTTCACCAAATGTTTTCAGATAAAGCTCCTGCCATTCTTTTGCTGTCCAGGTTCCATAGTGAACACCATTGGTAACGTGTCCAATGTGCAGTTCCCTGGGGAAGTAGCCGGGATAGAGCTCTTTAAACATATTTCGGGATACTTTGCCATGGATGAGACTGACACCGTTGATCTGTTGAGCCAGTTTTGCAGCCAGAACACTCATAGAATAATCCTCCCCGATGTTTTCGGGATTCATCTTTCCCAGACCCATAAAAGTTTCCCAGCTTATTCCCAACCGGTCGGCATAATGTGGCATATAGGTACGCAGCATGTCTTCACTGAAAAAGTCGTGTCCTGCCGGTACCGGTGTATGTGTGGTAAACAGGCTGCTTGCCCTGACTACCTCCATGGCCTCGTGGAAGCTCAGCTTGTCGTCCTGAACATATTTTCGCAACCGTTCCAGTCCGGTAAACGCCGCGTGTCCTTCATTGCAATGGTAAACAGCAGGTTGAATCCCAAGTGCCTCAAGCACCCTGATCCCTCCGATGCCAAGCAAAAACTCCTGTTTGAAACGGTTCTCCCAATCACCACCATAAAGCTGATGTGTTATAAAGCGATCAACGGCAACATTCTCAGAAATATCCGTATCCAGCAGATAAAGCGGCACCCTGCCCACATCGATCCGCCAAACGCGGGCGTGAAGTGTTCTTCCCGGGAATGCAATGCTGATGCGTAGCCTCTCGCCTTTTTCATTCCGTACAGGAACTGCAGACATTTTTGCGAAATCATGCGGGTAATAAGTATCAATCTGCTCTCCGCTAACAGACAGGCCCTGACTAAAATATCCGTAACGGTAAAGCAATCCAACAGACACCATATCAACGTTATCATCGCTGGCTTGTTTCAGGAAGTCGCCAGCCAGTACACCCAAACCGCCACTGTATATCTTGATGGTTTCGTGCAAACCATATTCCATGGAGAAATAGGCAATCGATTTTGTGGCTTTCTGCTTACCGGCATTCATATATTTGTTAAACTTCTCCACAACCCGCTTGTATTCATCCATGAATGCCTTATCTTCGGCAAGCTTTTCGAAATGCTCCATACTCAGATTCTCCATCAGGATGATGGGATTCTTGTCGCAGGTTGCCCACAAGGCTGGATCGATCCGTTCAAACAGTTCACGGGCCTCGTAATTCCATGTCCACCAAAGGTTTCTTGCAAGGTCAGAAAGCTGACTTAAGGCCTCAGGTACGTTAACTTCAATGGATATTTTTTTCCATTTCGGTCGCATGCTTTCCACCGGAGGCAATGCAATTGCCCTTGCCGGGGGCTTCTTATCCTTATACTGATCATACCGCTTCATTACCTTCTCAAGTACTGTCCGATACGCATCCCGGTAATTATTTATCTGAAGCTCCCAAATTACACCTTTGGCGAGTTCACCGGCTTTATTTCTTGCATCCAGAAAAACAGTGTGACTGAGAGGGTCTGACGGATGATCCTTTCCGAGGAATTCGGTCTTTTGAATTGCCTGAAGACGGTTTGAAAGGATGTCCGTGATGCTTTTTGTAGCATCATCTTCGTTGTGGTCGTTGCGATCAACGATATAAACGGCATCCTTAAAATTCTTGCCACTTTGATCGACCCACTGGCCAAATCCTGACAATGAAGATGTGATGGTTGGCACCCGCATCGCAATACTTTCCATGGGTGTGTAGCCCCATGGCTCGTAATAGGAGGGAAATACAGTTAAGTCAAAACCTGTCAGCAAATCAAAGTATTGCAGGTTGTAAATCCCATCTTCACCATTCAGGTACGCGGGAGTATAAATAATCTTAACCGGGTCATTGAGACGATTAGCAAGACCTGCCTGGAGAATCCTTTTACTGATCTGATCATGATCAGGGTCAACAAGCTTGTGTGTCAGGAACTCATTTTCTACAGGTTGTTTGAAGTCCGGTGATTTTATCCTGTCCTGCACTTCCTTTCGCATACCTGCCTGATTTGCGGGTACCATGATGAATGCAACCAGGGGTTTATCCGGTTTTGTCTTGTTAATGGCTGCAAGTGCATCAATAAACTGATCAATCCCTTTATTCCGGAATTCATACCTGCCGCTGTGGGCAACAAGCAGGCTGTCTTCGGGCAGCTTTTGATTAAGCAGACCCCGGGCCACCTCCAGTAACCTGGTACGACCCTGAACACGTTTTTCCAAAATACTGGATTCAGACATGATGTTAGCGCTACTGAAACCATTCGGTGTAAGCAGGTCGGGTTTTTTACCTATCAGCAATTCACATTCCCTGGCGGTTACTGATGATACTGTCGTGAAAACATCCGCCATAAGTGCTGCCTTCTGTTCAAGGCTGTGCTTTGAAGCGATGCCCAGCTCCATTGCCATAGCCTCAGCGTCTGTTTGTTCAAGCTGTTCGTACAAAGCCCTGCCGTGACCGGCCAGCGAACGGCCAATAACGGTTGCGTGTGTGGTAAATACAGTTCCCGCCTGTGCTACCTTATCACGAAGATACAGAACACCGGCACCTGTCATCCATTCATGAAAGTGGGCAACAAGACGGTCGTGGGCTGACAAAAAGAAATCATAGTAACTTTCAATCACTTGTCCGGCAGCATAACCAAACATGGCAGGTTCAGTATAGTCCCATTGCCCGCTCAGAGAATTCAGGCCAAACTTTAACCAGTAATCAGAAAATATCTTGTCTTTTTGTCCGAAAAGCGGTGTAAAATCTACCAGGATGGCAATGGGTTCACCCGGTATTTGCCATCGGCCAATGCGGAAATGGAGGCCATCTTGTTCAGCGAATTCACGCCAGGCCTGCATCAGATTCGGATCTTCCACGAACTCAGGGTTGCGGTGTGTCTCTTTCCATACATCAGGCCCAATGGTGATGTAATGATCTTTGTATTGATCCGTAAGAAGGGGGGCTTTGCTACTAATGACAGTATGGATTCCGCCAATTTTGTTGCATACTTCCCAGCTAATCTCGAATATATGTTCCTGAAATATTTTTTCCTTATTCATAGTCTGATTTATTTAATAATGTTGATTCAAAATGTCCGTGAAATTACAAAAAAAATGCCAAAGTGAGATTGAGATTAAGGTTGAGGTTAAGATTAAGGTTGAGGTTGAGGTTAAGGTTAAGGTTAAGATTAAGGTTGAGATTAAGATTAAGGCTGAGCGAAGTCCCGAGAGTTTACGATTCGGGATTATGATTAAGATAATTCCATTAGCAGGCACAGGGCTTGACCTGTGCACCGATATAGGTTATTTGTTGAATGGATGAATGGATGATTGGGATATTCGTTTAGCATTTAACGTTTAGGCTTTAGTCAAGAATGCCACAAAATATCCCAATTATCCAATCAACAAATCAACGATTCAACGATACAACAATTTCAGAATGACCTACATCCCCCACCACGAAATAACGGCATTCCTTGATCAGGACGAGAAGAAGGACTTGCTGCGGTTGTTTACCGCCGGGTCGGTGGACGACGGAAAGTCGACGCTGATCGGAAGGCTGCTGTTCGACTCGAAAAAGATCTATGAAGACCAGCTGGCGGCGCTCGATCGCGACAGCAAGCGGATGGGACATGCCGGCGATCATACCGATTATGCCCTGCTGCTCGA
>SKSI01000173.1 GCA_007123065.1 Bacteroidales bacterium | reverse complement strand
GTTTACACTTTTCGGGGTTAATAACTATGTTTTTAGTGCGCATCTTACTTTACATTTTGGACAGCTCAAGCGCTGTCCCTACGAACGCTCAAAAATAATACATGCCAGGCTGGTCAAGACCAGCCTATACAGTTCTCAGCTCTCAGCTCTCAGTTCCCAGATCTCAGCTCCCAGTTCCCCATTTATTGCAATGCAAAGGTACGGGTTATTATTCAGGCTTTCTTATAGTCACCCAGAGAAAGCGTTCGCCACCGATATCGCGATAATCTGCAGAAAGCAGATCAAAACCAGTCGTTTCGAGCATTTTATAAAGTTTCTCCGGTGTGGTGTGGCTGTAATAAAGCTTCTCGGACATGAATGTAATGTACCCACTGAATTCCTTTTTGCCGGTATACTCTTTGCAAGCGTATGTAAAAAGCGCTTTCCCGCCCGGTTTCAGCCAGTTATATATGTTTACAAACAATTGGTTGTGCTTTTCTCTTTCGATGTGGAATAGCGAATAAATGGCAGTAGCGGCATCAAATTGACCCGGCAAAAAACCCACTTCTGTAACATCGGCCAGGATTCTGTGCATTTCGGGCTGATATTTCATTGCCAGATCCAGCATTTTCTCAGAAAAATCAACACCGGTTACATTCCAGCCTTTCCTGATGAAAAACCCCGGACCGGGCTCACCCGCGCCACATCCCAAATCAAGCAGATGCCCTTCCCCGATGTTCAGATAATGATAAAAATCATTCAGGACGGCAGACATATCGAACAGCCCCCTGTTTTTGTCATAATCAGCTGCCAATCGATTGTAAGCATCTATTAATTCTTTGGGCATGAATGGCTGGTTCTTGGTATAACTTCAATATCCTGTAAATCAATGAAATTGTGCTTTACCGTTGTACAAATTTCGCTTTTTTCTTCTATTTCAGCACAATGCAAAAAAGCGGGTAATATAAAAGAACGCAAAGATTTCATCTGCACATTTGCAAATATACTCACTTCCTGTTAAGGACCACCTGCGCCCTGTCAGCATTACGAATGTCACGAAAAAATACAATAAAATCCTCGTAATTCTCAGGAGGAAAGGTGCCGGAACGGGTATAAAACTGTCTGCTGTACACCAAAACCTGGTCTTCCACCGTATAACCGGCTTTAAAGTAGCCAAAATCGTTGTCAATTTCCATTTCCTCGGGAATAAAGGATATATCATAAGCTTCAGGAATATCCCATCTCACCGTATCAGTATACAGTCCGCTTGAAGACAAATGCACAGGATGTACCCTCTCTCTGTAAGAAGGAGGCACCGATTCGCGTTGTGAAAAAATATTGGGTTGAAATAAAATACGGTTTCCGGCCCTCGACACATATTGGTTTGTTTTAACATGAATGAATTCTTCCAGTGTGGGAGTCTGTCCGGATATAAGAGAGAAGGATATTTCAAGAATTTCAGGATTGTTGATATTTAACTGTTCCTGATAAAAACGCATTTGATCACCACTACCCATGAAAGAAACACCAAACCTGTCACTCAATCGCAGCCCTTTATAATGTGTTGTCTTTTCAAACTCCACCGTTTCATTGGGCTGCAAATGTGCCGTGATATTGCGTTGGCGGTGGTTTCCATCATGGCCGTAGGCAGGGGTGCGTGTAAGCTTACCGCCCTCCGGGGTAATCAGCAACACCTGTCGATTTGCATTGTTGTTTCCGATATAGCCCATGGGAATCCGGTTATTGGTACATTCCAGCCAGAGCGTATCCTGCTCTAATGGTACGCAAAGGATCACGTGATTAAAGGCTTCTATGGCAGGGAATTCCGGTTTCACGGGTATTCTTGCAGCTCCAAAGTGAATCAGCGTATAATAAGAACGAATCCCAACTTCATCGAGCATGGCTTGTGTATAGTTAACCAGGGCCTTACAGTCACCATAACCGGTTTCATCAACTGTTCTGGCATCAAACGGCTGTAAGCCCCCAATCCCAAGCTGAATGCTCACATAGCGGGTGCGGGATTGCATATACTCATAAATAATCCTTGTTTTTTCCATCGGATCATCTATGCCCTCCGTCAAAGCATGCACTTTTAGCCGGGTTTCCTCCGGCAAAGTCTGCCGGCCTTCATTCAATGAGGCGATCCATTTCCCATATTCTTCCCAGCTGCTCATATTTCCAGGCACACGGTCGTACTGGAACTCATTGGAACCGACAAGTAAATAAGGCACCATACGGTAAAAAGGTGGCATGTGGCTTTCATGCTTAATGGCTTGCAGGTTTTCCAGTTTCCAATTGCGGACCATTCTCCTGGAAGGCATGGCAACTTCAGGTTCCATGTCGTCATGGTTGTATGCCTTGTAGCGGTAATCCATATCCTGAGGGGTGATTATGGTAAAGCTGGTTTGCTCTACCGCCACGCCGGCCCTGAGCTGAGGAAACCAGTCCGGAAAAAAGAACCCCCTGCGGTAATCTACCTCATATTCAAATTCAACGGTAAAAGGCAACTGGCTTTGATAAATGTCGGTAAAAATCATCCGGTTGTCTTCATACAAGGAGTATGCAGATGCTGCACTGCGGTCAACAAATTCACGATTTCTCAGGTCGCGGATTTTGTTGCCTTTTGCATCATAAATGGTTCCGGACACATTCCTTACTTGGCGAAAATCATCATATGAAACAAATAAATCGGCCAACCCCTCTGCTCTGCGTTCCAGGATGGTTATGACACGATGCTCGGTATAACTTGCCCTTCTCTCGGAACTGACTTCGAAGGTCCGGTGATTCTGCCGCATGACGGCAATGGCATCTTCTTTAAGATGTTCCGGGATATTGGATACATCGTAAATATTTCCGGCAATGGCCGATCCGGAGGCCAAAAACAAAACTGCCAGCAAGCACCTGCTAAGCAAAGTTAAAGAACTGGTTCTCTTCATAACTAATGTAGTAAATACTCGCATCAGCATGGCTTTCGGCATGCTGATGCAATGTGTAGTGTATATTTATAATGCAGTGAATACAACCTGTTCATTTTGCTTTTCAACCATTATACCATAAAGTTCTTGCAGCGCCTTATAGTCCGAGGGCAAAAATATGGTTTGTTGTATCTCAAAATTATAGGTCACTTCGATCTTATTCTCTTCATTTAACTCAACAGAAAAAGAAAAAGTGGCCTGATCCGGAAGAGAAAAATGAACGGGATCCGGTAAAAAGTCTACTTCAAAGCCTTGTGGGATGTCGAATATCATACTGATATCTTCTCTGAAAGGCAAAGTATAATCCACGGGATAATTTCTTTCATCAATGCGAAACGGGTTTTCTTCAAGAGCCTCAAAAAGCATGGGTGTAAACAGGATCAAATCACCGGCATGACTGATGGCTTCGCTCAATTCAAATTCCATTTCCTTAATAATGGGTTGATCTAAATCCTCTTCGTTGTGAATCGTAAGGGAAATGATCTCCTT
>SKSI01000040.1 GCA_007123065.1 Bacteroidales bacterium | reverse complement strand
TTGCTGGAAGGAAGAACACCCTGCCCAAGGCCAAACTGCTGGAGATCCTGGCCAGCATCCCCTACAGGGTTTGGGAGATCAGGCACTATGTGAAGCTTACAAGAAAATTCCGGAATACAGAGCGCGTTAAGCAGTCCAAAAACGTCATTGACTGGGGGCGCGATGCGCAGGATAACGAATACACCCACCTGCTAGTGATCCATGAAAAGATGAAGGAAGACGGAATGAAAGATAAATGGTACCTGCATCCCTTTATCGCATTCTTTGCCGTCCTTTCGTATGTGATTATTGCCAGGATTATGGCTTGCCTGAGTCAGAAAAGGGCATTCCTGTTCAATGCCGAATTTGAAAATCATGCTGAGGGAGTATATGCCGGTATGGTTGTTGACAATCCCCAGTGGGAGGAACAGAAGGTTGACAACGCTTTTGTTAAAGAGTATGCAGACGTCGACACTTGGGCAGATGTGTTCAGGAGGATCATGCTTGATGAGCGCGACCACATGAACCACAGTTTTGAATTTTTTGGCAAACCGGAACTGGTGCAAAAATATAAAGGAATGCCTTCAGACTATTCAGACACCAGGGTTGCCACTCCAATAAAACCCTGATGTTTTTTCCGTTGTCCGGGTTATTTCCTTATGATTGATTCGCCTGTTTTTTTTTCAATACAAAGTTTTGAAAACTCTGGTTACTTCACAGGGGTTATAGCCATCTGCAGACTATTATCGTGAATCAGGTTTTACTCTCTAAAGAAGGGCGAAAGCCAAATTACCCTTACTTTGGGACACCAATGCCCTAATTTTACCCTTACTTTGGGACAAAAACGAGCAACAATTACCCTTACTTTGGGATAAAAATGTTGTATATTATCCCTTACTTTGGGGAAAACTCGAAAAAAGATGTATCTTTGTGGGGAAAGAAGAAGATATGTTTTACAGAAATCAACTCAAGGAATTAGAGGCCTGGCGCTCGTCTCCAACCCGCAAACCACTCGTAATCCGTGGTGCGCGGCAGGTTGGCAAGACCACCCTTGTCCACGAATTTGGCAAACAGTTCAAGCAATACATTTACATCAACCTCGATCAACCCAAAGACGCCGAGCTGTTTGAAGACTTTGAAGACATCCAACAACTGTTAACGCGCATATTTTTAGAAAAAAGATTTCTACAACAATACATAAGTGACACCCTTTTATTCATTGATGAGATACAGGAATCACCTAAAGTTGTTAACCTGTTGCGGTACTTCAAGGAGGAAGTACCCCAGTTGGCTGTCATTGCCGCCGGCAGCATGCTGGAAACACTGCTCGGCAAGAACCTCACCTTTCCGGTTGGCCGGGTTGAATACAAGGTTTTGCGACCCGTTTCATTTGATGAGTTTTTGAAAGCATCAGGAGAACAACAACTGCTTGAAGAGTTTCATAAAACACCTATTGAAAAATATGCAGAACCCGCCTTACGGGATGCCTTTCACACCTATGCATTGCTGGGAGGCATGCCAGAGGTTGTCCAGCACTACGTTACACATACAGACGTAACCGCCTTGGGGCCAATTTATGACTCCCTGATCAAATCCTACTTGGATGATGCAGAGAAATATGCCAAAAGCGAACAGCAGCTTCATCTCATTCGCTTTGCCATACATCAGGCCATTAAAAAAGCCGGACATCGCACTACATTTCAGCGGTTTGGCAACTCGAATTATCCGTCAAAGGCCATAGGAGAGGTTTTGCGTGCCCTCGAAAAGACCCATCTTTTGCACATCCTGTATCCTACAACAGGCACAACGCTGCCCGTGGAACCAGATTATAAAAAAACACCGCGCATCCAGTTCCTGGACACAGGCTTGATCAATTATTTTGCAGGCTTGCAGCTGGATGTTTTAGGCACAAAAGACCTCAACAGTGTTTACCAGGGGAAGCTCATCGAACACCTGGTAGGACAAGAACTACTTTCTTTTCAATCATTAAGTTTGCAAAAACTGCATTTCTGGGTTCGTTACAAAAAGCAGTCCGATGCAGAAGTTGATTTTGTTTACCCGTATCGGGGAAAACTCATACCCATAGAAGTAAAATCAGGAGCGAAAGGCCACCTGAAGTCTTTACAAGTTTTTGTGGATCGTTCACCGCTTCATTTTGCGATTCGCTTTTATGCCGGCAGCCGGCAGCTTGATGAGCTGAAAACAAGCAGCGGTAAGCCATTCTACCTGCTGAGCCTCCCCTATTTCCTGGCCTCACGAGTTGAGGCATACATCAACTGGTTAGCTGCTGAGATCGGATGGGAGGCAGACACGAATGACTTCATTGCCACAGATCACCCAATAGCATACCAAAAGGCAAAACCGGCTGAAAAGCAGTGGGCACTGGAAGAGTTAACCCCAAAGCACTTCAGCATTTTAGAGTTATGTGCCGAAGGGCCGCAAAAAGGGAAATTTCTGCTTGAGAAAGGATTGGGGTTGACGTACCAATCGAGAAACAAGCGTGTTTACCTGAAATCACTGGTAGATTTGGGGCTTTTAGAACTTACCATAAAAAACAACATCAAAAGCAAACAGCAACGTTATGCAATTACACCAAAAGGGTTAAAAATAAAAAATCGTACATTTGTTTAAGCCATGCAGCCTCTGTCGCTAACCACCCTGTACCTTGCCATTCTGATCGCGTTGCTTCAGAACACACCGGCGTTTGCCCAATGGCAAAGCAGCTTGCATGCAGACCTGGGCGCCAACAATGTTTCGGAGGGCGTCTTTATCAGGATGGCAGATGTTGCCGGATATCGCTTCGGTAACAACATCATCGAAGCGGGCATCCAGGTTGACCTGATGAGCAACAGGGATGTGTTTTTTTCCGGGTTTTTGGTCAAAGCCACCAGGGAATTCATGATACGCAACCGCCCCATTTCCGTAACCGGTTTGTATGCCTTTACACCGTTCTCCAGCCTGATGCACGAAATCAACCGTGGTGTCGTGGCCAGCCTGATTCACAAACAGTTTCATTTTGAGCTGGGCACCGGCTTCAGGACTTATGCATACAACAAAAAAGCCAGGGATCAGTATAGCATTGATCAAAATGCCCGGATAACCGAAAAATGGAACACGTTATACACCATCAGCTATCATTTAAAATCGGCCGATCACCCCTGGAACATTTCCCTGGCAGTTACCAACCAGGATTATTTCATTGTCCAGCAAGAAACAAACCCCTTGCTGAAATTATCCGGGATCTGTAACCTTGACGATCGCTTCAGTGTTTTCCTGGATGCTTTTTACCAGCAGGCGGGCTTGTTCAATATCAACATACATTATTTTGGTTTTTACATCAGACCGGGAATCGTATGGCACATCAATTAAGGATGAAATATCTGATTTTCTTTTTGATGACGGGATTGCTGACATCCTGTTACGAGGTGGACTTTACCGGTTTTTTTATGCGCAGCGAAAAGGCCAATCAGCGGTTCACCGAATCGATGGAATGGA
>SKSI01000139.1 GCA_007123065.1 Bacteroidales bacterium | reverse complement strand
TGCCAATTTTTCCGTGTATCCTGTCGCTGTTGTATGACAATAAGACCTCCGGATGACCTGGTTTGCCGGGTATGGGCGACAGGGTAATACTGCCGGTTGGATGGGAAATATCCAGCATCATGGTATCCATTTCCAACATAAGATGGTCAAGACTGAAATTACAAATGATGTCAGGGATGTCAACTCCATTTCGAAGATCTGATGCTTCAAGCATAAAATGCGCGTTGCTGAGCATCACATGTTCCAGGGCAGGATCGCTTGCCTCAAATGAATCAAAATGGATGTCAGCAAAAACAAAGGAGGCATCATGAAACAGTGCAAAAGGATTGGGAAGGGCAAATTCGATTTCCGACCGGTCGGCTTTCAGCCAAAGCGCTTCGTAAGCAATGTCAAGATCTTGTGCAGAAAGCTTACCCGAAAGCTTCATCTCTTCGATTGAAAGATCCATGGCTTGCGACAAGGTGAAATCTGACCTTATGTTTCCTTGCACACGACCACCTAAAGAAGCATCCATCGTTTCCGGAAGAAAAGCCTGAAACTCGTCAACAGACAACCTTGCATGGGTATTCAGATCAAAATGTACATCGCTAAAAAGATGATCCAGTTTTCCCTGCGACCGGATTGATGATTTAGGCGAGTTTGCGCGTGCATTATGGATTTGCAGCACTGAGGTGCCATCAGTCAAAAGGTCGGTATACAGCCCAAAATCCCCGTGAATGTTGTGCAGCGGCAACGGCAGGTACGTATAGGTGAAAACTCCCTCCTCCACCTTTAATTGAATGTCGAGCACAGGCATGAAAGAACCTTTTGGAAATCCGGATAAGTTCCCTGTTGAACTCACCAACCCCTCTGCCTCCATCCCTTCAACAAAACGCTCCATGGATGGAGGGATAAATGACATCACCTCAGAGATATGCAACGGTGCAAGCGTCTTATAGTTGATATCCATAAGAAATTCGTCATTTTTTGTGTCATTCTCAACAAAACCATTGAGGTTAAATGCCATTCCTTCCAGTGACAGGAAAGCCTCTGGAAAATGAAATATCTTACGGGAAAGATTGATCTCACCGGGAAGCCTGAGTTTTATTTCCGATTCAGGGATAAAAACTTCATCATTCTGTTCAAAATACACAATGCCACGATCAATCTGGAGGTTGCTATTAATGACATCCTGATGGATCACTGCAGCAAGTGTAGCTTCCAGGTTGCGAGAACCTGTATGAATCCTGGACTTTTTGTCAAGATAGCTGATGTTGGCGTTTTTCAGTAAAATAGTGCCCACATCAATCTTGTTAATTGTGAAAGATGATTCGCTGTCGGGATCTGCTTCACTTTGAAGGGCAAAAATGTCCAGATTTGAATCTCCGCCCTCATCAAAAAAAACATTAATAATGCCATTCTCAAGAATGATTTCAGAAAAGATAAGGTCCTTCTGGCTCCAGAAAGCTTTTATGTCAAAGAAACCACGGAAACGATCCATGTGGAGCAAAGTGTCTGATTGTGTACCTTCAATTGGATTTATAATGGTGAGTCCATTCACCTGAAAGCCCAACCGGGGGAATGTGCTGAACAGAGTCAGCTCAACAGAGCCAATTTCCGCTTCACAGGTAACGATCTTCTCAACCTGGTTACGCACAACAGGTGTAAGCTTTTCCGGAGTAAAAATGTACCAGGAAAGGATACCGAGAGCAATAAGAACAAGTATGAGAAGGGTTCCCAGGGTTATCAAAAAGACTTTAAGTATTCTTTTCAGACTTTTTTTCATGGCATTGTGCTTGTATTTTCAAAAAATGAAAGCAATTGAAGATAACAAAACAGATGCGTGTTCAATTAATCGTCTTCTGTGACCTTCGTAAAAGAAAAATGATTGCCAAAATCATCCTTGTATTTCAGCCTGGTTGCCGTAAGTTCGGTTACCGTATAATATTTTGGAACCTTGCCGCCCAATTCCATCAGGTGAATCTGGGTTAGATCTGTTTTGATCAATGTCCACGTGAAAGGCTGTGCTTCCTCTTCAGAAACATCATCACTTGTATCCCAGGTTGCACCTGTTCCGTCATTGTCATATCTTTCGAACAATGTTCCCGAACGCCACTTGCCAATTAACAGTTCTTCATCGAAAGAGATATCATCTTCAGCACAGGAAACAAAAAGTGCTGAAATCAAAAATGCTGAAATTAAATAGCTTAGTATTTTTTTCATGGGTCCTGTTTTTTTTGTTAAACTTAATATATTTTTGAATACGTTTATTCAGAAAAATGATCTTTTTGAAAAAACATTTGTTTTAATGTTTGGAACAATGTAAAAGACAATCAGCAAATGAAGGAATATCCAAATATCATGTTACTAAGCGGCACAGGCCGGAATGTAGGGAAGACCAGCTTTGTATGCCGGTTATTGAAGCACTTTCACGAACAGACCATTACTACAGTTAAAGTATCTCCCCACTGGCACGAAGTCAAACAGGGCAGGATTCTGATGCACGATCCCGGCAAATTGATGCTTGTTCAGGAAAATGATGCTGAAAGTAACAAAGATACTTCAAGAATGTTGCGTTGTGGAGCCAGGGAAGTTTTTTACCTGCAACACACCTCAGATGAAGCGTTGCTTAAAGGTTTTCATTATCTGATGACCGGCAGAAAATCACCTGAACCAATGATTATTGAAACGGCGATACTTGGGAAATATATTTCGCCTGCACTCCATTTTCGGATTACGCGTATAGATGCTGAACCCTCTACAAAAAAAGTGATTGATGTACCGATTGATGAGCTGATCCATTTTAACGGCAGAGATTTCGACCTTTCTCCGTCGTCAATTAATTGGGAAGATAATAAATGGATATACAGAAAAGGACCTGTCAGTGGGGAATAGGGAGAAGGAAGTTTTTACTGAATCATACAAAACGCCCTTTAGCGGATTACACTAAAGGGCGTTTTTCGTTGGTCATAAAAGACCTGGTTTAAACCACAAGGATAATCTATGCCAGTTTTACATTTGCTGCATTCATACCTTTTCTGCCTTCTTGCAATTCGAAGGTAACTTCATCGCCTTCGCGAACCTGGTCAACGAGACCTGTTGCGTGTACGAAGAATTCTTCTTCCGTTTCGTGATCCTTGATAAATCCAAATCCTTTAAGTTCATTGAAGAACTTTACTGTTCCAGTTTTCATAAAAATGTAATAATAATGATTAAAAAATTGAATTGATGAGCGCGGGTTTGATAGGAAGCAATAATTTTTGGAATGTTGTTTCGGGAATCAAAAGTGCGGAGATCAATTCTGTTTGTTTATAATTCGCGACAAAGATAACAAAAAAATGTTACACAACACAATAATAATAAAAAAATTGCAAATGTTTTCAACAAATCATAAAAAATGATTTAACTGTCCGGATATGGCAGCTCCAATTGCAGTACAATAAGCAGCATGTTTGGGCGTATGAAAATGCACATTATAAAGTTTGGAAAGCTCTTGAAAGGT
>SKSI01000062.1 GCA_007123065.1 Bacteroidales bacterium | reverse complement strand
AATCAACAAATCAACAAATCAACAAATCAACAAATCAACTAATTAAGAATCGGATCTGAAGGGAAGTTGGCCCATATCGCGTAATCGTTGCCCATCTCTTTAAGCATGTTGCTCCAGAGTTTTTCCGGATGCAATGCCATCACTGTATCAAGTTGACATTGTGTTACCACCCAGGACTTTTCCTCCATTTCACGTTCCAGCTGCATCGGTTCCCATCCTGAATATCCAATAAAAAATCGAACTTCATCATGAGAAACAAGATTCAGACTGATGAGTTCCATCAACTTTTTGATCTCACCACCCCAAAAAAGGCCTGGAATAATTTCTATGCTTCCCGGAACTTTATCGCCAAGGGTATGAACATAAAATAACCTCTCAGGATGCACCGGACCGCCAAGGAACAGCGGAAAGTCGTTGTTCGGAAATTCTTTAACCACTTGATTTAATTTCAAATGTATGGGCTTGTTGAGGATAAGTCCAATGGTGCCTTCGGTTGGTGTGTGCTCTACAAGAAGGACCACACTGCGCCCGAAATAAAAATCGCGCAATGCAGGTTCGCTGATCAGCAACTTGCCACTGGAAGGGATATTGTTTTTCTCAACCATATATGATTTCTAATTTAATCGTGCTATAAAATCAAAGCACATCAGTATTTTCTTAATTTTGACATACGTTTCACCTATTAAACATCAAAAACTCTGCCAATGTTCAAAATATGAAAACTGACAGATACAAAAGATTTATTGAATTAAGGGAGAAGTATCCTGAATTTGAATTTAAAGGGTTCTTGAAGTATGAAGAAGACTGCGGTTACGTGTTTGATTTTTATTATAAAGTCGGTGACAGATATGAGTTTTGTCCGACCTGGAAAGTTAAACTGAACGATCATTTTCGGAGTTTTACCCATTTCCCGGATATCACGAACGTACTTTTAAATCTTGGAATGGTAGAAATGATCAGTTACTGGAAAGCCTTTTGTTCGCCGGTAATCAAAACATCAGCGATAAAGTTGACAGATGAACAAAAAGCCTGGTGGAAAAAACTTTTTTGCCACGGACTGGCAGAATTTTTTCATGTGAATAACATTCCACAACCCGGTGCTGAATTGCTCCGTTTCAAAAGCACCCGAAAAGCTTCCTGTTTTACAGATCCAGCCCCGCTATTATCGGATAAAGATGGAAATGATAGCGTTCTCGTACCTGTGGGTGGGGGCAAGGACTCGGTTGTTAGTCTCGAAATGGTCAAAGCCATGGGCAAGAAACCGGTGCCTTTTGTTGTGAACCCACGAAAGGCTACCGATCAGGTGATACAGGCAGCCGG
Source organism: Bacteroidales bacterium (assembly GCA_007123065.1). Classification (GTDB taxonomy): domain Bacteria; phylum Bacteroidota; class Bacteroidia; order Bacteroidales; family UBA7960; genus PUPG01. Next base: position 2,206 of record SKSI01000062.1, on the reverse strand, counting down.
ATTTGAACCGCATCAGTGTATCACCATTGAAAGACAAATTGACCCTTTGTTATTGGAACTGAATAAAAAAGGGTACCTGAACGGACATACTCCATTCTCTGCCTTATTGGCATTTGCCACTGTATTTGTGGCACAGAGAACGAAAATAACTGAAATTGCACTCTCCAACGAGTCCAGTGCCAACGAAGCTACAATACCTGGCACGACAATCAATCACCAGTACAGCAAATCCTATGAGTTTGAAAATGATATCCGTACCTATGTCGATAAATACATAGATAAAAACATAAACTATTTCAGTCTGCTACGACCGTTAAACGAATTGCAGATTGCTGAGCGGTTTTCGCAACATAAAAAGTTTCACAGGGTTTTCAGGAGCTGTAATGCAGGTAGCAAAGAGGATATCTGGTGCTGCAATTGCTCCAAATGTTTGTTTACCTTCATTGTTCTGGCTCCATTTTTATCTTCTGAACGACTCGTGCAAATTTTTGGCAGAGATCTTTTTGCAAATGAAGTGTTGAATCATACGCTAGACGCCTTGTGCGGTATTTCTCCGGAGAAGCCTTTTGAGTGTGTTGGCACAATAGATGAAGTGAACGTGGCGCTATGTGAAGTGATCAGACAGTACGAATCAGCAGCAATGTCATTGCCGCCATTATTGATGCGCTATAAGAACAGCACGCAGTATGATCGTTTCAAAAACAAAAGCATGCATGGCAATCTGAATGAATTCAATGCGGCGCATTTCCTGCCGGATGATTATTTGGCATTCATTAAGAAACACAAGTATTAAATAATCAGGTATGGTCAAAAAGCGATTCAAAGATTATTTTGAGGGTAAAAGGGTGGCCATTCTGGGGTTTGGTTTGGAGGGGAAATCTACGTACAGGCTTTTGCGAAGTTATTTTCCGGAACTTAAAATAATTATTTGTGATCAAAATACCGGTATCCGTGAATCTGCAGATTACCTGCAGGATGATAAATATGCATCGCTTTCACTGGGAGACAATTACCTAAACGGCCTGAAGGAATCCGATTTAATTATGAAGTCGCCCGGCATTCCCTTTCGGGAGCTTGCTGATGTTGATCCGGATAAGATCCACTCGCAGACTTCCATATTTCTGGAGTTGTTTCGGGATCAGACAATTGGAATTACCGGCACAAAAGGGAAAAGCACCACTGCAGCTTTGTTGTATCACATCCTGAGAAAAGCAAACATGCCTTCATTATTGGCCGGAAACATCGGAACGCCCTGTTTTGATCTGATTGACGACATCGACAAGGACACCATCATCGTTTTTGAGATGAGCAGCCATCAGCTTGAGCACATTGCCATTTCACCGCGCATAGCAGTTTTATTGAATATTTTCATGGAACATCTGGATCATTATGATTCTTATGATGCTTATCAGCAGGCAAAGATGAATATCGCCAGATGGCAAAAATCCGGAGACTACTTTTTTTTCTATCAGGAAAACGATATTGTGAGGAAGCTCCTGGAGGCCATTAGACTGAATGCATCAACTGTTGCTTTGACGAAAACGGAGTCGGATGCAAACGCTGTTTTTCTTGATGGCCCGGACGTTGTGGTTCAATTGTCGTCCGGCCGCATACAAATTCCGGATGTTATTACACGTCGCTTGCTTGGCGGAGCGCACAACCTGATTAATATCATGGCTGCTGCAGGGGTTGCCGGGTTATTAAGTGTGTCTGCTGCAGATATTTCCGATGCCATTTCCACTTTTTCCGGTTTACCTCACCGTTTGGAGTATATCGGCACATTTCAGGGCGTTCAATTTATTAATGACTCCATTGCAACGGTTCCGGAAGCTACAGTTGAGGCTGTGAAAGCTTATCCTGATACAGCAACTTTGATTCTTGGCGGGATGGACAGAGGTTTGGACTATCAGGCCCTGATGCAGTATTTGTCCGGTTCGGCTGTGCGTTGTTTGTTTTTCACCGGTCCAGCCGGGCAAATGATGTATGGCATAACTGATGCAAGTTCTGATTTCGATGAGAAGCTTTGTGTTATGGCTTCGTCTTTTGAGGAAGCGGTTCAATTGGCGGTCGCAAATACCCCTTCCGGGAAAAGTGTATTGTTATCGCCGGCGGCAACCAGTTATGACCAGTTTCGTGATTTTAAGGAACGGGGCGAACGGTTTAAAGCACTTGTAACGAAGTATGCGGGATGAATCGGTTTAGCGTT
>SKSI01000156.1 GCA_007123065.1 Bacteroidales bacterium | reverse complement strand
TGGTCATTCGTGTGCCGGTTTCGCTCGCTTCTGTATGTGTGTTGGCTACAAAGGGGGCAAAACGTTCCGTGATCGCTTGCTCAACAGGACGATACATCCTACCGCTGGCAATCCAGTCTGCGTAAATGATCTTTTGATCACCATAAGGTGTCTGATACTTATGGTCGATACCAATAATGTTGCGCCTGAACTTGCTGAAATATGCTTCCAAATCCATGTTTAGATTTTTTACAAAAGTGCGAAAAAATAGTGAATTATTGATGTTAAAACAAAGAGGGTTATGTATTGTTAACTTTTTAGAAAATTGATTTGGAATAATTTTTGTTCACGTATAATAGTTATAACTTTGTGGGATAGGAGAAGCTAAGACGCAAACAGTGATGTTACAAAACTGGAAACTATGTACAAAATAATTGCCCGGCATAATGCTATAAAGTTCTTTCTGATACTGATTGTTTTTCTGCTTGCTGCTCCTGCGGAAACTTACAGTCAATACTTCGGGCGCAACAAACCCAGTTATCAGCGGTTCGATTTTTCTCTTTTTCAGTCTCCCCACTTTGATATTTATCATTATTTTGAGGATGACTCCATTCCGGAATTCCTTGCAAACTCCTATGAGAAATGGTATCTGCGTCATCAAAAAATATTCAGAGACACATTTGAAACACAAAGCCCTGTGTTGATTTATGCAAACCATCCTGATTTTCAGCAGACCACTGCAATTAGCGGAATGATTGGTGTTGGTACAATGGGTGTTACGGAGGCGTTAAAGAACAGGGTGGTGATGCCAATACTGGAAACCAACGCGCAAACCGATCACGTGATCGGGCATGAGTTGGTGCACGTTTTTCAGTTTCGTGCCATGTTTCTTGATGATTCGTTATCACTGAACTCTTTGCGCAATCTGCCATTATGGCTGGTTGAAGGGATGGCTGAATATTTCTCGATCGGTAGTGTGGATCCACATACGGCAATGATCATGCGAGATGCCATTCATACGGATGATTTTCCCACGTTGCGTGATATGACGCGCGGTTATCAATACAACCCCTATCGATTTGGACATAGCTTTGTAGCCTTTTTTGGCAGAACCTGGGGGGACTCCCTGATTGCGCCATTGTTTACGGAAACAGCAAAATTTGGTTATGAACGTGCATTGGAACGTGTGGTTGGCCTTAGTGCCAATACTGTGTCCAACTTGTGGAGGTCTTCGCTGGAAGTTCATTACCAATCACTTTATGAGGATTCTTTGCGCCATGTTCCAATTGGTGAAAAGATTGTTACTTCCGATCAATCCGGAAAAATAAATATTGCGCCGGCTATTAGTCCGGATGGACGTTTGGTGGCTTTCTTTTCCGAAAGAGACCTCATATCTATCGATCTTTTTCTCGCGGATGCCAAAACCGGAGAGATAAAAAGAAAGCTATCCAGTGCCGGACGTATGGGCGATATTGACGGATACAACTTTTTTGAATCAATGGGAACCTGGTCCCCGGATGGTGAGAAATTTGCACACGTTGCTGTTAAAAAAGGAGTAAATCAGCTTGTTATCGTAGATGTAAACAGACCCAGGCGTACTGAGGAAATTGCGTTTCCCGGCGTTCCTTCATTCAATAATCCTGTTTGGTCGCCTGATGGTGAGCATCTTGTTTTTAACGGCCTTGTTGACGGGCGTCCCAATCTTTTTCGCTATAACCTGAACTCCAAAGAACTGACATGGCTCACCAACGACAGGTACTCCTATGCCCACGCTTCATTTTCTCCGGATGGCCGTTACCTGGTATTTGCTACCGACAGACCGCAGCACTCACAGGTTGGCGAACAGCTAAACCTGAAGATGAATCTGGCAATTATGGACATGCAGGACGAATCACACAGTATTCGGGTGCTGGATATCTTTCCCGGCGCTGACAATGTGAACCCCGTTTTTTCTGCAGAACAGGATGGGATTTACTTCCTGACCAACGCCGACGGTTACAGAAACCTTCACCTTTATGATCTGGAATCGGGTGGTGTATTTCGCCTGACAGACTATTACACCGGCATCTCCGGTATTACGCATATGACTCCTTCACTAAGTGTTGCCCGTGAGACCGGAGAGGTTATGTATAGTTATTATCAAAACGGGGAGTATGCTGTTTTAAGGGCGCAGCCATCTGATTTTGAACAGGTAAAGGTAGATCCTGATGTGATCGATATGACGGCTGCAACAATGCCGCCATTTGAACGTCCCGGGACCTCTATCGTAGATATGAGCCTGGAGGAAGAGCCGATAGAAAGAATCATTCCTCTTGACGAATTGCAGGAAATGCCGTTTGATCCCCGCTTTGGACTTTCATATATCGGCAGCTCAGGAGTGGGTGTTGCCACCAGCCGCTTTGGTACCGGAATGGCAGGCGGTGTCAGTATGTTGTTTTCCGACATCATTGGCGACCACCAGATGTTTGCAACCCTGGCCGTGAATGGTGAGATCTATGATTTTGGCGGGATGGTGGCCTATCTGAACCAAAAGGGAAGAATCAACTGGGGAGGGTCCGTTTCACATATACCGTATACTTTCAGCAGGCTTTTCTTTACCATAGAGGAATTACCCGTAAATGGCGACACCCTGGCTGTCCAGAATATGCAGTTGGTTACCCAGCGAACTTTTCAAGATCAGATTGGGGCTTTTGCTTTTTTCCCGATTTCCACCACACGAAGGATTGAATTTGGTGCGAGCCACGCGTGGTATTATTTCCGCAGAGATGCCATTAATAACTATTTTTTACCCGGCTTTGGTCAAATTGGGCAAGAACGTGAAAGATTGGATGCACCGGATGGATTTTCTCTGCAAAGGGTCAATATGGCTTATGTAGGAGACAATTCCTTTTTTGGTATGGCCTCTCCTATGGCCGGATATCGTTATCGTTTGGGTGGCGAACGGATGTTCGGAAGGGTAAGTATGTATAGTGTAACGGCCGATTACCGGCATTATATCAGGGCACGCCCATTTACCATTGCCTTACGTGGATTGCATCAGGGCAGGTATGGTGACGATGCAGAAACCTTTGACCTGTTTTATCCATTATATCTCGGGTTTCCAGGGTTTATGAGGGGCTATGATTATACTTCCCTGCGTCAGATCCAGTCTACCTTTGAAGAGGAATTTATGTTTGAACAGTTGCTGGGAAGTCGCTTGCTGATTGGTGGCGTTGAACTGCGCATACCCTTTACCGGTCCTGAACAGCTGGCTCTGATATCCAGCGGATTTTTCTTTACAGAACTGGCTTGGTTCCTTGATGTAGGTGTTGCCTGGGACAGCAATAACCGCATCACACTAGACCCCGACAAAGCCATGGATGAAAACCGAAGGTTCCCTCTTTTCAGTACCGGACCATCCTTGCGCATCAATCTTTTTGGCGCCCTGATCCTTGAACCTTATTTCGCTTTCCCCTTCCACACCAAAGGAATTAAAGAAGGCGTCTGGGGGTTGAACTTCCTCCCGGGATGGTAAAATTGATGTGCAGATTAGCAAATGTGCAAATGTGCAGATTAGTAAATTAGCAAATGTGCAGATTAGCAAATTAGCAGATGTG
>SKSI01000101.1 GCA_007123065.1 Bacteroidales bacterium | reverse complement strand
GAGGCTGTCTCAAACTCTGTAGACAGCCTCTTTTATAATTATTAAATAAAGACAATTACCTCTTTATAAACCTGGTGGTTTGTTGTCCTGCAGGGCCTTGCACCCTGACAAAATAGATGCCATTGGTTAGTCCGGACACATCCAGGCTTACCTGCTGTGACTTGGAAAAGCTTGCCGGATTGTAAGTTTGCACGATACGGCCATCGGCTCCAATAATTGCAAGAGCAGTGAACCCCTGACTCTCTGAAAGATCAATATTGATCGTATGGATAGCCGGATTGGGATACACCTTCAGCTGATTCAAAACGGGCCTGTCTACAATCGGGACATCCGTAGTGTCATCACTGTAATAATATATATAATGCATCAAGGGATTCAAATCGTTTTTCCACTCATCCCATGTGGCACTGTATAATATGGACTTAATGGAACCATCTTCATGGTATTCCATGTCAAGCTGATAACCATACATCATAACCCAACCGGAACCGTCATGGTAGCTAGACATGTCATAAACGGTATTGAGCAGATGATCGTAAGCGTACTCCATCTTGATGTCGGGTTGCCATGCTCCTTCATCACCATCACCATGCCATCCCTCTATCAGTCTGAGGATTGGAAGGCCGGTTTCGTGATATTCTGCACTCATGCGCATGTAATTGACCCATTCCACATCCTCATCACCTTTCCAGTCATCCCAGTCGTCAAACAGATCGGCATCTGCCATCACGTGCAAATGGGTAAACAACAAGCGGCTAAAGTCAAACCATTCAAATTCCAGATATTTGAGCTCCAACACCCACTCTTCTTCAAACCAGTCCCATACGTATGAATAACCCTGCTGCCACATGTTGTTTTCACACAACTCAAGCACCATACGGTATTCTTTTTCCCATAAGTCATCATAGTCGTCGTAATAATATTCAATGATCTCGACAATCACATCATCTTCGTTCAGGATAAACGCTTCCTTATAATCAAGCTCCCATTCATCCATAAAAAAGTTTTCCCAGATGCGCAATACCAGGGCATCGTTGTCATTGTATTCCTCTATGGCCCGGGATCCAAAAAACAAGATCCACGCCTCCTCATCCACATCAAAAAAATAAATAGCATCATAGATGACCTCTCCCAGAGCATTGAATTGTTCCTCAATGGCAAAAACCGGAATCCACGAACCATCATCATAATAATGCATTTCGATTCGGGTCGGACGGCCTTGATCATCATAAGTAGCTTTGGTTTTGATTTCCGGAACATAACCCATGCCATCAAAATACCATTGTTCCATTTCATCGATGATGGTTGACGTACCTTGATAGAACGGAATCTCTTTCAAGAATGGCTCCCAGGATCCATTCTTGGTTTCGAACGAGTTAACCAAGATGCTATCTGCCCTGGCACTGTTTCTGATCAGAATTGCGCCAAAATCAAGGGTACCTAACATTTTAGATGCTTTGGCATCGGTTTCCCGCTCTGCTGAGGGTTTAAATCGTGCCATTCTGGTTGTGTGTTTTTTTTCCTTTTCTAAAGGAATATTCTGGCTGTAGCCTGAAAATAGCGCGAATACCAGAATGAATGAGAGTAATGTTGTTTTCATAGGTAAATTTTTAAAGGGTTTTATTGGTTTGACATATAAGGATTTATGGCAGCATACACCACAACCCCGATAAATTTTGTATTGTCAAAAAGTATGCCACAAGAATCAATTTCAGCACCTTTGATCCTGATTTTTTTAAGAAAATTTAAGAATCGTGCAATGGTCAAGAAAAGAATGATCGTAAGCGCAATATTCAACAAGCAAAAAAATATTGTGAGATTTCACTTGATGATTTAAATCCACCTGTACCAGGCATTTTTAAGTCCATTAAAACAAAGGATATATCATCACGTTTGCGAACAATATCAATGGCATCTTCACCATTTTTCTTACGAACCAGCTGAAGTGGTTCACGACTTAAAAATACTTTCAGCAACTGGAAACTTGCTTCATCATCTTCAGCAATCAGAATGGTTTACTCTTTTTCCGGGTATTTTCTTCGGGTTTGTGTTTATCAGGGTGGCAGCATTCTGGCACTATTTAACCGAAAGAGGTATAGAGAAGAAAAAAGTACTGCCTTTTCCAGGCTTCGATTCAAGCCATATCCGACCATTTAAAAGCTCCAGATAAGCCTTTACGATCGACAGACCCAATCCTGTACCTTCATGTTTTCGCGCTAGCGTGAGGTCTGCCTGCACAAACCGTTCAAAAACAGCTTCCTGTTTGTCTTCAGGGATGCCGATTCCTGTATCTTTTACATAAAACACAATATCCTCATCAACAATATAAGTACCAAACTCAATAAAACCCGATGTTGTAAATTTTAACGCATTGTTAATCAAGTTGATCAGGATACCCTCTAATTTATGTTGGTCCGACACTATGGTCATATATTTGGCAGGGATGTTTTCAGAAAGCCTAAAATACAACCCTTTATCTCTGATCTGGGGCAAAAACAAATCGTATTGATATTTCATCAGCTCTGATACATTCACTTCGACCTGCTGTACTTTAACCTGCCCGGCTTCAATTTTCGACAGTTCCATTATGTCGTTGATCGTATCAAGCAATCTTTGTCCGCTTTTATTAACTACACCAATGTACTCTGAACGCTGTTCCTCTTCGAGCCGGGGTTCTTTCAGCAACGACAAAAATCCAAGAATGGCATTCATAGGGGTGCGGATTTCATGACTTACATTTGCCAGGAATGCCGATTTCAAACGATCGCTCTCTTCAGCCCTTTCTTTAGCCTGAACAAGGTTTTTTTCGATATCCACCATCTTCATGGCATCCGTAATGGTATTGGCCAAAATGCGAAGAAAACCGATCTGATACCCTGACCACTTCTTTCTCGCGCGCACGGCATCAAATCCGAAAAACCCGGTAATTATTCCAAATGAATCATATACGGGCACAGCCAAAAGCGACTTTATTCCCTGCCGCTGGAACTCGATTTGTTCGTTTTTTGCATCAGAAGGCATCTTTTCTATATCCGGTATATGAATGATTTTATCATTAAAAATTTTCTTAGTCCACCATGAAAAACCAGAAACCGGGAAGTTATGAAGGGAGTCCATTTGGGATTCAATTCCGTCGGCACACCATTCGTGCGTGTTTCTTATGTATTGGCGATCTTCTAAAAAGCAAAATAAATAAGCCCGGTCCACCTCCATAAACACACCCAATTCACGCAACATAAAATCGATCTTGTGGTCAAAAGTAGCCCTGGTGATGCCGACAAATTCAGAGGAGATCTTCGAGATCATTTGTTGAACACGAAGATGGTAATCACGTTGCAAAGCGGTTTTTTTCTGTTCCGTAATATCCCTCGAGATCGCACAAACGCCTATGGCCTTTCCGTCCCGGTTGGTAACCAGACTGCTTCTGACATCCAGAATAATATCATCCCCTTCATGATTATGGGTTTTAATTTCACCCCACCACTGACCTTTATCTATGGTATGGTTCAATACAATACGGCGGTTTTTCTGCTTTCTTTGATCTTTGCCGAGAACGGTCACATTTTTACCAATCATCTCCTCCCTGGTTGTTGCTAAGGCATTGCATTCCGCATTATTCACGTAGGCAATCGTGCCATCCATGTCTGTTACCGTGACTCTGTCGCGTATCTGATCCAGGATCGTTGAGTGGAAACGCAGGTCTTCAATATTTTTTTGACGCTGAATAGCCATACTGATATGATGTGAGACAAACTCCAGTACAGCCTGGCTTTCCTTGTTGTAAGCATTGGGATTATTATAATCCTGCACGACCAGCGCGCCGATCACCCCGGAATCACCCATCAATGGGACCCCAAGCCAAACCTCACACATATTTCCAACCTGATGGATGATTCCCTCATCCATCAAAGCGAGAATTGCAGACTTTTGCAACAGCAGGGGCTTTTTGTTGGTCACAATGAGTCCGGTTACCGATTTCTCAGCAGGCCAGGACTCAATATTGTCTTTCTCATCCCTTTCATAAGGGATGGAGAGGATTTGGGTTTCCTTATTATAAAGTGCTATGTAGAAATTCGTTGTATCGATCAGTTGTTCAAGAATGATTCTGATCTTATTAATAAGGGCTTCGAGGTCAGTTGTTGTCACTGTAGCCACAGTGATCTCACGCAATGCCTGCTCCCGCAGTTCTCGTTCCTTCTCCCTGGTAACATCCAGAACATAGCCATACCAGATTGTACCACCATATTCATCGGCTTCAGGAACCATCCGGTTTTCAACCCATATCATTCCCTTTTCAGGATGATTATACCTGTATCTTCCATACCAGGGAGTAAGATGCTTTGCTGATTGGGACATATCCTCCCGTGTGACATCCCTGTCGTCCTTATGGATCCTTTTTGCTACAGGAGAAGCATCTGCCATTAGCTGTTCGGGTGAGAACCCATAAACATCTTTGATATCAGGAGAAGCATAAGGATAATTGCCGGTTCCGGATGATGACATGCGAAACGAGCAAATGGCACCCGGACTGGTTTCAACAATTTTGACAAATTTCTCTTTCTCCTGCTGCAGCCTTCGCTCAGTTTCCTTAAGTCCGGTAATGTCTCGGTAAACACCAATAACGGCAGTCTGCCCACCTTTTATGTCAATCGGCCTGCCTGTAATGGATACCTGTATCAGTCTGCCATCTTTTGCTCTTCTTTCGGTATCAAACTGTATGTTTTTACCAACAGCAACATCGTTTGTAGCGTCCAGACCTTCCTTTTTCAGATGTTCAGGTACGATAACATCGTTGATTGCCTTCCCAATGATCTTCTTTTTATTATATTGAAAGAGCTCTTCAAAAGCAATGTTGCAATCCAGTATCCGGTCATCCTTATCGAGAAGAACGACCCCTTCCGGAATACCTTGAAAAAGATGCTCAAAGTAGCTTCGCTCTGCCTCCAGCTCCCTTCGCACTTGATCGTGCTCGGACAGATTCTGCAAACTCTGGACCTGTTTCTTCAGACGGGATTCTCTGACAATGCTTTCTTCCAGTTGCTTTCTGAGTTGGATAATCTCCTTTTCCAGAGGTGTTGTTTTCATATTTTCTTTGTGGTTCGACACCGACACAATACAATGATAACACCAAAAATAAAGAAAATAAGTACGTATTTGTTTTTTGTTCTTTGTTTTTTATTTTTTTTGAAGGAAAAAGGATGTTCTTAAAAATAACACTGAAGTCCCAAACTGCAAGCTACGGGAGTCTCTCAAGCCAAAAAGCCCTTTAATCGCTTAATCTGGTCATTAAAAAAGATCAAGAAAAAAGATCAAGCGGATCAATAATTAAAATGCCACCGCAGCCTCAATCATTAAGCCACTGAATTTTCCACCGTGACGATAATCCATCGGGGCAAAGTCATTATAGCTTTGAGCGACGTATTCCAGCTTAACAAGAAGGTTTTTAGTTGTATACCATCCCAGGGCAACTTGGATCCGATCTATAGATATATCTCCATTATCGCCGGGGAGTTCACCTGACACCTGGTTGTAGCGTGCGCCCAAAAACAACTGTTCATCGGCAAAAAAACGATAGATCACTTCACCGGCAATCTGAGTAACGCTTCTGTCGTCAATATCTGCATTATGGGTGCCGCTTGACATTTCAAAAGTTCCAAAAATTTCCAGACCCCTGTATTTTACAAAAGGATTAATCATAAAAGAGGTGATTTGATGCGTAAAATCAGGGGTAAACCTACCTGATGTAAAACGGTTGGCCTCATTAGATTGAGTCAGAACACCGCCTGCCCGGAAGTTGCGATAAAACTCTGGCTCCATAACCATATAATAACGTGATCCGGCCCTGTCGCCGGCATAAAGGGTGTTCCTGATTGTACCGGAATTATGATACAGGCTTCCTGTTAAGCGCAAACGAAGGTCTTCGTTGATCTGATCATCAAAACCAGCCTTGGCGAGAATGGAAGGACTTTTATCTGCATCTGTCACATTACCACTAATCAGCCCACCGGTCATTCCAACCATCAGGAAGTAATTATGACCAGGAAACACATACAGCTCACTGCCAATTTCAGTAGTAAAGGCATCCATAATATAATTGCCAACAAAAGGATTGTAGAAAGTGCGTCCATTATCGCTCCGGCGAAAGTGCTGGTCGCCGTAATTGACCATTGTGTGACCGACACGAACACTTACATAGTCGGTAAACCATTGGGGATTACCAAACATTGGCAATTTATCCACCTGAATGTATCCTCCTTTCACCCAAAATTCAGGATGATGCCTTGAGGACATATACCCTTCAAGGGCCATACGAATACCATCACTAAGCTGAACGTCCAGATTCAGGTTTGCCGTAGCCAGGTTAAAACCAGACCCGAGCGGGTAAAGCTTATTCAAATCTGTTTCCTGAAACAAGTTTTCACCGGCACTGTTCTCGTGACTTATTGCCTGAAATTGCTGGGAAAAATTACCACCCACCCGAACACGTATGCCTTCAAACTTTATAGTATCCTGACGAAATGTTTCAAACACATGGATGCCGGTTTGATCCGGAATCCTGAAATAACCGAGATCTGCTTGCTGGGCGAACATCGGAATGGCCGTTGCCAGCAGGGTAAAGCTGACAATAAATTGGATAAAACGATTTTTTTTCATTGATTGGTTATATTAGAAATTATTAATTGATGAATTATTTGTTTTTTCTCTATTTAAGATGATGGTGAAATCAATCTCCACTTCATCACCTGTCCGCAATGCTCCAAACATGGCTGTTGGCGGACTTACTCTGAAATCACTCATTTTCAATTCATGTGTTCCGGTAAACTTCACGGAGCCATCAGGCAACACGACGCCAACTGTATTAAGTTCTATAACACGGGATACTCCAGCCAGAGTAAGTACACCACGAGAAGATACACGAGCGGTTCCGGGGTTCTCGTAAAGCGCAAGTATTTCACGCAAAACGAATGTGATCTCGGGATACATATCAGTATTCAGGGCTTCATAAATCTTGGCGTCCATCCTTCTGCCTTCTGATCCTTTGATGTTTGTGGCATCAGCACGAAATTGCACATTATTAATTTCGGTAATGAGCCCATCTTTTAATACAAGATCAAAGTCGCCTTCAACATGTCCAACCTCTGCGCTCCACGATTGAAGGTTTGATGTCCCCCTGATCGTGATTTCATGAGAATCCAATTGATATAAATCCTGCGCCATAGCAATGGCCGGCGCCAGCATAGCTAAAATCAGTGCTATTCTTTTCATCATTATTGAGATTTTATTATTTAACAATACCGGTTAAACCGGTTAAAAATTTCCGCATTCACGCACCTATATGCAAATAGTCGGCCAAATCAGATGATCAATCCAACAGAAGAGTCCTAACTACCTGTTCACCAATAAAAAAAGCCTCCTTTCATTTTTCAGGAGGCTTTAAACGACCAAAGCAAATCGACGAAAATACGTCGATTTGGTCGTATTTTTGACGATTGTCAGGGTTAGATATTCAATTTATCGATACGTGATTTAAGTGTTGAAGCAGGTACGGAGAGTATTTTTGCTGCTTTTGCTTTATTACCACCCGAGCGGAGCAATGCATCCCGAATGGCATTTTCCTCCACCTCTCTCACAATCAATTCCAGGGGTTTGTTTTCAAAATAAAAACAGGTGTGGGGTTTGCCCGGGAACCTTACCTCCATGGGGAGCATGTGTTTTTCGATAGCACCATCACCGGCAAGAATTACCATGCGTTCCATCAGATTTTTAAGTTCTCTGACATTCCCCGGGAAACTGTATTGCTTCATAATTTCCAGCACCTCTTCGTTGATTTCAATACCATTCGGTCCGGCAAATTCAGTGGCAAAGTACATAGCCAGCAGCTTTATATCATGTGGCCTTTCTCTGAGTGGAGGCAATCGGATCGGAAATACGTTCAGCCGGTAAAACAAGTCTTCACGGAACCTGCCTTCTGCAACAAGCTGTTGCAGGTCTTTTTTTGTTGAAGCAATAACGCGCACATCCACTTTGATGGTTTCGGATCCTCCTACCCGCTCAATTTCACCCTCTTCCAAAGCACGAAGCAACTTTACCTGGAGATCAACAGGGATGTCATCGACATCATCGAGATAGAGTGTGCCCTTACTGGCCATTTCAAAACGTCCGGCCTTTGGTGTATCCGCCCCGGTAAAAGCGCCTTTCACGTGACCAAAAAGCTCGCTCTCAAATATTTCTCTCGACAATATGGCACAGCTTACTTTAATGAAAGGCTCTTTGCCTCTGTTACTGTTATGATGCAGCACACTGGTCAGCAACTCTTTCCCTGTTCCGGTTTCACCAGTGATCAGAACGGTAGTGTCTTTCGCAGCAATCAGCTGCACCATGTCAAATATTTTCTTTGTTTCCGGATCTTCTCCAACAAATGATGACATATTGTAAGACTTACCGACCTCCTTGCGCAGTTGTTTGTTTTCCTCTTTGATCCGTTTCAGTTCAGCAATTCTTTCCAGCGACAACAACAGCTCATCCATATTAAATGGCTTCTGGATGTAATCATAGGCACCCAGCTTCATAACTTCTACCGCACTGTTTACACTCGCATGCGCAGTCATCAGCAGCACGTAAATATGAGGGTATTTCGAGCGAACCTCCTTCGTCAGACTCAGGCCGTCCATATCAGGCATTTTTAGATCGGTTAGAAGCACATCTGCCTTTCCGCGCTGTTCTCTAAGATATTGGAGCACCGCTTTTGCAGAAGCAAATTCCTGTACACTGTATCCTGCCTCACGCAGTTCATCAGCTGTGGTTACCCTGATAATGCGCTCATCGTCTACAATTAATATGTGCATGTCTATTTTGTTTTTGGTAATGAAATCAAAAAACTGCTTCCTATACCGGTTTTGCTTTTGGCCGTAATGGTTCCACCGTGACTGCGGATTATTTCATAAGAAACCGAAAGGCCCAGGCCTGTGCCTTTCCCCACACCTTTGGTAGTGAAAAAGGGGTCAAAAATCTTATCCAGAACATTTTCCGGGATACCCATTCCGTTATCTTCAAACACAACTTTTACTGCATCATTATCGTCATTTATTGCAACCCTGATGTTCCCTTCAAGAGCCCCCTGATTGTCTTTTTTCTCAAGAATGGAGTCAATGGCATTGATAATGATGTTCAGAAACACTTGTTCCAGTCGGTTTGGCGAGGCATACAACCTGATATCGCCTATATTATCCTCAACCTGAAACCGGATTCTTTCACTTTTTACACGATATCTGGCAAGTTTTACTGCTTTGTGAATCAGTTCAGGCACATCTACCTGCTCGTAAACTTCATCATCTTTGCGGCTGAATGCAAGAAGATCATTAACAACCTTTTCAATTCTTTCTAACGCTTCCTGCATCAAAGCAGCGTATTCTTTGACTTGACCGACGTTCTCCGGTTCTTTTCTCAGGCGTCTTAATCCTATACTGATACCCGCCAGAGGGTTGTTGATCTCGTGTGCCACACCTGCTGTCAGAGTTCCGATTGAAGCAAGTTTTTCTGATTGAAGAAGTGACTGCTGCAAGCGGTTCAGGTCGTGATAGGCACGCTCCAGACGACGAAGCATATCGGTATAATTCTCGTATAACAGATCAATCTCATCCTTTAGTCCAAACAGTTTTCTAAGACGATAATAAGGTTTTCGTGTAGATGCATTTATCGCTTCGAGGCCGGCTTCCACATTACTTATATCCATGACTGCTGATTGCCGGCTTAACAGTTTCAGCGGTATAGCAATGGTGAAGGAAAAGAATAGTGCTGCCAACAGACCAACTACCAGGAATATGGCTACCATAGCCAAAAGCGAAGTAATGGTAGAATTTACCTGCTCATTGATTTCATTCTCAAGTATTCCAACTCTGACAACACCCATCCCTGAACTCAGCGTAGCCATTGAAAAATCCCTGATCCTGTATTTGGTTTGATGTATATCTCTTACGGAAACAATACCAACCGATTCGTCATCTTCCGGCACGTTGATAAATCGCAATTCCCCGGGAACCATTTCCCTGAAAGAATGAGCCAACACCTCTCCCCTGCCGTCAAGCACAAAAGAGTAATGTATCGACGGGTCAATGGCCATGATTTCATTAATCAACATATTCAGGCCGGCAGGGTCATTGGCGAGGATATAGGAAACCGATTGTTCGGCCAAGGCTCTTGTAATGAAATAGCCTCTTTTCTCGAACTCTTCATTTAATGAATTTCTAATTGAATTTCTGACAATGATTGCATTGAGCAAACCGAATACAATAACCATTAAGCTGATCCCAAGAGCAAACTTCCCGAATAATGACCAACGTACACTGCTTACTGCCATAACATTTCCTTCATTTCACGCAAACTGTCGTATAAAGTATCATCAGCTAAAACAAACTTGTCAACCAATATTTTTTTCAGAATTTTTCCGGTTTCTTCCTGCTTGTGCATATCAACAAAGAAAGATTGTATTTCACTACGCAGCGCACGAGGCATCAACAATGAATTAACCACGGGAGGAATACCGCCCGCAGAAGTTTTTTCTACAATACGCAAGTCGCTGACATATCCAGGGCGGTATGTGGCCATATAATCAAAAATTAAACCATTCACAGCAGCACCATCA
This sequence comes from Bacteroidales bacterium, assembly GCA_007123065.1. Classification (GTDB taxonomy): domain Bacteria; phylum Bacteroidota; class Bacteroidia; order Bacteroidales; family UBA7960; genus PUPG01. Next base: position 2,190 of record SKSI01000101.1, on the reverse strand, counting down.
ATTACATTCCGGGCAACCATTTGTATCGACAGATCGTGAGACAGGGAATAGACAATCTCTCCGAAAAAATCTTCAGCATTTGTACCTAACTGATGCAAACGCAAATCTACAAAAAGGCTTCCCGTAAAACACAGCGGATCGGAAAAAGTAAATGTCAGCCCTTCAAAATCCTCAAAACGCTGCACTTCGCTATTTTTATGGGTAATAACATATCCGCGGTATAAGGGTTTGCCATTTACTACCGGCACAAATAACAACTCCATATAGTCAGCACCCTGAATATATGCCCCGGAGCAAACAAAAGCCATATCCACCAGGTTTTGTGCGAGCAATTCATTAACCTCTTCATAAGTGGTTCGCTGCTTAAACTCAACCCTCCGTCCAAGATGGATGGCAAGTGCATTAAACATCTCCTGGTAATACACAAAACTTTCACGGGGAGAAATAACGGTTGCTATCGCCACCCGGATGGCGGTTGTATCCTGGTCGTTATCACTTACCACATCAATACTATCGGTGAAATCAACCTCATAAGCATCGCGGGAAGGCCCGCTACAGGCTACAATCACAAACACAACAATAAAAAAAGAGATAACACCTGGATTCTTCATCAGATACATTTCTATATGGATAAATCTACATCAATAACTACAGTTATAATCATAATATTGGATAATTTGGTTGCATCCATAACTTAAAACGTAATTAATGATGTATTTGTTGAATTAAGGTTAAGGTTAAGGTTAAGGTTAAGGTTAAGGTTAAGATTAAGATTAAGATTGAGATTGAGATAAGCGCTGAACGCTAAACGCTGAACGCTGAACGCTGAACGCTAAACGCTGAACGCTAAACGCTGAACGCTGAACGCTGAACGCTGAACGCTAAACGCTAAACGCTGAACGCTGAACGCTGAACGCTAAACGCTGAACGCTTAACGCTGAACGCTGAACAAAACAACCCCAAAAGGTTGATAAGAAAAAAAATTAGCAGATGTGCAGATTAGCTACTGCTGAATTTTCTGAGTACGAATGCGCCCATCAGTCCAAACAGCAGGAATGCTGCCCACGGGGCAATGGGGATTGCGGTTGGGTCCATGGGTGTTGATAGCACAATTTGACCTCCGGTATAGGAGATGTCATAATCAACGGGTTTATCCTTCTGTATGCCTCCAAAAGTTCCAACAAGTGTTCCGTAGGTCATGATGGTATAATTTTTTCCATCAGGTGGATTGTAGCTGCCCATGGTGAGATCCAGCGTAGCACCTCCCAGGGTCAGGGTTCCGGTAACCGAAATCCGGTCATACTGGGTGCAGGCATTGTCGCCGAATATTTCGATATCGAATGTGGTGGCAGCAATAGCCGTTAGATCGCCATTGATGGTCACACAACCGGGGCTGTCTCCCGGAGCAAAAGTAACACCCACATCATCGGTCACGTCACCGGTATAGGTTCCTGCAGGAATTATGATGACATCACCGGGACTGGCGTCATCGACAGCATCTTGAATGCTGGCATATGTTTCTCCGGTATCTTCATTCACGATCAATGGACTAGGTTCATATTCTTCAATGGTGAAGTCGCGCAGGCGGGTAGAGTTTGTTCCGTCTGTCATTTTTATCCGGATCTTGCCGTTTGCAACATCCAGGTCCCCGCGCAGGTCAATTTGGGCGGTAAACGTCTCATAGCTTTCAGGTACAGGTATTGTTTTTATGGTGACATAGGTGGCACCATTATCTGAAGAAGCCTGCACACTGATCTCCTGACCTGTATTGCCTCCAAATGTGGTTAACGACATATTGACTTCCAGCCCGTCAAATGCAGTAAAATCAATTGTTGGTGATTCCAGATAGCCTCCATTGAAAATCCTCAAATAGCCACCACCGCCAGTTTCATTTTGTGCATTGCTGATTGTAAAACCTTGTATTACTGCGAGCTCATTATCCTCTTCAGACCTGAATTCATTTGCATAGGGAATGGCAAAAGCGGGCACCACTTTACCGCTAACCGACACGGTAGCATCGCTGGCATCTCCTCCGGCTATGGTAACATTTCCGTCATAGTCTCCGGCTGCAAGTCCTGCAGCAAGGCGAACCCAGACATCGGTTTCTGAACCGTCGAATGCCGGCAATGTGAGGGTTGTATTATAAGATCCACCTGCTGCATCAGAAATCTCAAAGTTAGCCGGTGCGGT
>SKSI01000016.1 GCA_007123065.1 Bacteroidales bacterium | reverse complement strand
GTTTAGCGTTAAGTGTTTAGCGTTAAGCGTTTCCTGTCATTAGTAGCGTTAGCGAGGAATCTCATGGGGTTTTTCTTCAGCTTTGTGCCGTTTACTGTTCACTGTTCACCGTTATCTGATCAGTGCCCGGGCGTTTTTTACGGAACCCATGAGCCATTCCAGCATGATATCGGCTTGTTCATCTTCGGTAAGTTGCCAGTTATTTACTTCATTTTTGATTTTTGGTGCCAGGTGGTACAGGCAGATGGCTGCTGACACCGAGATGTTGAAGCTTTCCGTGAATCCTGACATCGGGATTTTCATGAATCCATCTGCCATACCGATTGCTTCTTCTGAAAGTCCTTTCATTTCCGTACCAAAAAGCAATGCTGTTTTCTGATTCAGTGGCAGTTCTTCCAACAGGCAGTCGTCTTTGTGCGGTGTGGTGGCGATCAGTCGGTATCCCTGGTGTTTCAGGTTCAGCAAACAGTTTCTGGTATTGTGATCTTCTGTGGAGTACTTATGGAGGCTCAGCCATTTGTTGGCTCCGAGGGCAACATCCGGATTGACCTGGTATTCATTCCGGTTTTCGATGATATGCACATCCTGAATGCCGAAGCACTCGCAGGAGCGCAGCACGGCACTGGCATTTTGAGCCTGATAGATGTCCTCCATAACAAGGGTAAGATAGCGGGTACGTCTGCTCAGGACATCCTGCATCTTTGCGAACCGGGATTCGGTAACATAATTTGATAACAAACGGATCAGTTCAATTTTCTCAATGCGCGTCATCTGTTTTTGTTGCTTTGGATCATCATAGAGGCTATCTGGAACAGCAAACGGCTGGAAACAATACCATCCAGGGTTGATGGTCCTGTTTCAACGAGGTCGGCTCCAATAATGTGTTTGTTGCTCTGCATCACTTTTTCGATCAGGAAAACAGCTTGATTGTAACTCAGACCGCCAGGTACGGGGGTTCCGGTACCCGGACAGCAGGAAGGCTGCAGACCATCCACGTCAAATGTGATGTAGACTTTTTCTGGCAGTTTTTCTGCAATTTGATTGCAGATCGTTTCCCAGTTTACGCCACGGTAGAGATCGCGGTGGAGCATATGATCAAAATAGGTGTGGATTTTATTCGGATGTTGATTGATCACATCCTGTTCTTCCGGACAAATTTCTCTGATACCAACCTGGATTATTTTTTGTACACTTTTGGTTTTCAGAGCCCGGTGCATTACAGAAGCGTGAGAGTGTGTAAAACCCATATAGTTGCTACGCAGATCGGCATGTGCATCGATCTGCAAAACACCGAATTCATTATCTTCGGCAAGCGCCCCGATCAATCCGCTTGAGATGCTGTGGTCGCCGCCCACCAGAAAGGGAATTTTCTTTTGATTCAAATAGGAAAGCGCTTTTTCTTTTGTTTCTTTGGCCAGTGATTCACAACCTTTATTGATTTGGTTGAGCTTCAGCGTCATATTGTTATCTTTGTCCACATCGCCCCCTTCTTCGAGAAACCGGATATATGCTTCAGCCTCGCGGCGCAGATTGCGGTTTTTTTCAACCAGTTGCGGGTCAATCTCTTCAAACGCCATCCCATGTTTCCAGGCATCAGTTGCAGCCGGTGCGAAAAGGTCTATTTGATAAGAGTTTTTAAGGATGTTTTCCGGTCCTTTTGAGGTTCCCGCGAAGTTGGAAGTGGTTACATCCCACGGTACCGGAATAAAAACCAGCGCAGCTTCAGCCAGGGTGAAAGGCAAACCAAAGACATTGTTTGTTGTAACACCCACTTTATTAGGGTCGTATCTGTTCTGGAAATCTTTTATCGACATCATGTTTCAGGATAATTTGAACAGTCCTGCAAAATACGTTGGCGCTAAGATACAAAGGATTCCTGATTGCTGAAACACAAAAGAGGCTGCCTCGACTGTGAGACAACCTCTTTCTAAGATGTAAAGAAAGCTTTATTTTACAACCTCGGCAAGTTCGGCTCCGGCCTTAAATTTAACAACCTTCTTAGCGGGGATGGTAATTTCAGCTCCGCTTTGCGGGTTTCTTCCTTTACGTGCATCTCTTTTTGCAACTGCAAATGATCCAAAACCAACAAGGGCCACTCTGTCACCTTTTTTCAGGGCATCAGTTGTAGCTCCGATAAAAGCGTCAAGTGCTCTTTTGGCATCTGCTTTTGTCAGGTTTGCTTTCATTGCAATGGCGTCAATTAATTCTGCTTTGTTCATGATTTTAGTTTTTTGGTTAAAAATAAATAGATGACTTGTTTCCATTAACCATTGCAAATATAGGCCATTTCTGGGAAATTGCAAGTTTAAGGACAGAAATATTGGAAATTGTTAATAAAATGTGTTGTTTTGTTAATAACTTCCCCTGGAAACCGCGTTTATCCTATCTTTCAAGCGTTAAAAGGGGATATAGAAAGACTTTTTATTGGGTGAATCGGTATCCTCTGAGGAGTTCTTCGGTAAGCATACGTTTTTTCCCGGGCATTTGGAGTTGCAATACTTTCACGAAACCATCTCTGGTAGAAAAGAGAAGTTCATCCTTATTATTGGTGATAATTTTTCCGGGCGGATGATTGTGTTTTGATTGAATGGGTCTGGCTTCAAAAATTTTTATCAGAGTTTCTTTTTCGTCGGCAAGCGTGTACTTGTAAAACGCACCGGGAACCGGACTCAGTCCGTGAATGAAGTTCACGATTTGTCTGGATGGCTGGTTCCAGTTGATGATACAGTCTTCCTTGCAGATCTTTGGAGCCAGGTTTAGTGCTGATCCTTTTTTAAAAAACCCAGACTGAGGCTTCGGTTGTATCGTTCCTTTGTAAAGCTTACTGATTGTATCCAGTACAATAGCAGCTCCCTTGTGCTTCATTTTTTCGTGCAGGCTTCCTGCAGTTTCGTATTCGTCGACTGGGAATTCTCGCTGGAGAAGGATATTGCCGGTATCAATTTTATGATCGATAAGGAAGGTAGTTACTCCTGTTTTGGGTTCTCCTTTGATGATTGTATGGTTAATTGGTGCTGCACCACGGTAATCAGGCAGGAGGGAGGCATGCATGTTGAACGTTCCCAGGGGAGGAATATTCCATACCGCTTCAGGTAGCATTCGGAAGGCTACCACGACTTGTATGTCGGGTTTGATTTGTTTGAGAGTGTCAACAAACTCCGGATCCTTCAAGTTCCGGGGCTGTAAAACAGGGATACCTCTTTCTTCAGCGATAAGCTTGACAGCTGATTGGCGTAGTTTTCGTCCACGTCCTGCTGGTTTATCCGGTGCAGTTACCACTGCAGGAACAATTATTCCCGCCTTCACCAATTCTTTCAGGATGAAAGCTGCCAGTTCAGGGGTTCCCATGAAAACAATCCGGGGGTTTTCAGGTGACATTGGACATGTGTTTTTGGTTCAAACGGATCTTAAAGCGGCCATTTGTATGGCTGTGATGGCTGCTTCATCACCTTTGTTGCCGTGTTTACCGCCGGCACGCTGGAGTGCCTGATCGTAATTATCGGCAGTCAGCACACCAAAAATGACAGGGATACCACTTTCCAGTCCGAGCTTCATACAACCTTGTGCAACAGCCTGCGCGATAAATTCGAAATGGCGGGT
>SKSI01000010.1 GCA_007123065.1 Bacteroidales bacterium | reverse complement strand
TAATACACAAAAACCGGATACTTTTTTGATGAATCATAATCCCCGGGTTTGATAACAATTCCCTGAAGGGGGACACCATCTGCTGAATAATAGCTGATCAGCTCTGCCTGTCCCCAGTTAAACGGTTCAAGTTGCCTTTGCAGGCTGGTGAGCTGCCTGGTGTTTCTGAAACGCGGATCCGTTATCCATATATCAGGAAACAGATCATTAGACTCCAGCGTAAAGAGTATGGCATTGCCATCTTTTGAAAGCCGGCGCAGGCGCAGGTTTTGTTCTGCATCCTTCAGTAAGCTCACACCTTCCCGGTTCAGGCGTGCAGTATAGATGGCCCGCTCTTTTAAATGATCACAAAATCCTTCCAGAAAAACCGTTTCACGACGTCCGAACAGCGGATCTTCATCAAGTTTGCGAATCCGCAACACACGTTGATTCTCACGACCCCATCCTGCAGTAACATTGTTCATGGTCCCGGCCAGAAGGTCTGCCCGCCAAACATCGTAACGATCATAGACCAGCGCCGTATGGCCGTCTTCCATCCAACCAGCCATGCCGTATGAAGGCAGAGTGGATGGCCTGTCGTGTGTTTCGCTGTAAAAAGGAACATCCAGCGCCTCAGTTAAATTTATGTGTTCACCCGTTAAGGTGTTCATTGAATGCCAGTTGGCATTCAGGAAATATAATACATACAGGCCGTTGGGCGACAGGGATACATTGCCCTGCATTTCTTCAACAACCGGTTGTTTTTCTCCCGTGAATAAATTCATCACATACACATCCCGAAACCATCCTTCCCAGGTAATACGCTTTTCGTATGGCCGTGAGCTACTGACCAACACATAATCTCCGGTTGGGGCTGTTTGCACATTATGATACGTTTCACACGCCAGGCGCACCATATTCCTGTCTTCAAGATGAAATACAGAAATAAGGTTCTGTCTGCTGATACGGCTCCAGCTTTCTTTTTCGTGGGTCTTGATTAGCGGATCATTCACGTGCCATATATCAACAGCAGTTTTTTGCCGAAGAGAATCAATTACAGAATCAAACACCTGATCTGGTTTCGGGTTCGCAGCGAAGCGCTCCGGTCTGAAACCAAAATAGAGGCGAGAGCCATCTCCGGTCCATTCAAGCCTGTTGTCGAAGGGGAGAAAGTAACCTTCCGGAGCATCTTCCTGCGTTAAAAAAGTTTCGGGCTCATCCAATCGCGTATTCCAGTATTTGACTTTAGCTGTTTCTAAAGTATCTTCTTCAATATCTTCGGCACGCATATAGACAAGCTTAGAAAGTTCCTGATGCCAGGTGAAGTTTCCGAATTTTCTTTGACCAACAGTGTCAAGGGCTAAAGGCTGACTATTTAATTCATCAAGCGCCAAACAGAACAGTCCGTTGTTGTTTTTTAGGGTGTCTTTTCTGACAAAAACCAAACTTGTTGCCAGGCTGTCAACAGACCATGAGTCTACAAATTGCAATGTCCTTTCCTGCTGGTTTTCTATGTTCAGAATATACAGTTCGGAACCTGCTTCTTTCAGGGCTTTATTTTGATCCTCATTAAGCAATGTGTCTTCGGTAAAAGCATGGTGAACAAAAAGGAAAGATCCGCTTTCACTAAATCGTGCAAGCCGCACATCTGCATATTCTTTTTCTTCACCACTGTCAAGATTCAGCAAGTAGCTTTCATCATTCGGACGGTTATTCGGAGTTGCTGCATTCAGCTCCTTTTGAGGCGGACGACGAACAAACAAAAGCCACCTGCCATCGGCAGAAAACCGGGGAGCGTGACCTCTCTCAACCATATAGCGGGTTTGGCCGTCGGAAGAAACCGCTTCACCATAACCGTCACCATGATCGGGAGCAGCCGTGTATGCCATCCAGCTTCCATCGTGATTTAACTGAATCTGATGCAATGAAATATGGTGAAAGTTCATCACATCTTCAAGGGTCATTGGCCTGCGTTCTGCAGCAATCCATATAAAACAAAAAAACGAAAGAATAATGTAAACAACAAGTTTTTTAAACATAGAACAGACTGTTTGGGATACAAATAACGATAGTTTGATGCCTTTGCAAATGGGCTGGAGCATCAAATATACATCCTTTTTTTAAAAATAGCTGATTCCGGTTCAGGAAATGGCCGGGATATTTGACGATGTGAATAATATGATCAGCGAATAAGCCAGCACAGATGGCTATATTTAAGGTTTTTCAGGCAATGTGAAAAAGAATGTGCTGCCTGTTCCTTCCCGGGATTCAACCCAGATACGGCCTCCCATCGCAGAAACCAGACCCTTGCAGATGGCAAGGCCCAGACCGGTTCCCTGCCGTTTGCTATCTTGATAATAAGTGCTGTGAATCTGGGTAAAACGATCGAATATGAAAGCATGATGATTTTCCGGAATTCCCGGGCCGGTATCCTTGACAAAGAAAAGCACCTCATCTTCCTGTTCTTTCCTGCAGCCAAAAACAACTTCTCCTTCTACTGTAAATTTCAGGGCATTAGACAACAAGTTAAACAAAACCTGCTTTAGGCGCTTTCTGTCGCCCACAAGTCTGATTTCATGTTCCTGGAGCTCATAATGAAGAGTAAAGCCAAGCTGTTTCTCATGTACATTATCATTTTCAAGAAAAAACAGATGTATCTCATGCATCAGTTGTTCCAGGTCAAATGCTTTATTCACAAGTTGTACCTGTCCGGATTCAATTACTGAAAGATCAAGAACATCATCAATCAGCTGAAGCAAATGCTGGCCGCTACTGATAATAACATCTGTATAATGCATGCGTTGCTCGTAGGTTAGGTCTTCCTTCTGAAGCAATTCTGCAAAACCTGTAACGCCACTCATTGGAGTTCGTATCTCATGACTCACGTTAGCAAGAAAGGCGGACTTCAGCTTGTCAGTCTCTTCTGCTTTTTGCTTTGCGGTTTTTAATTCCTCTTTCTGTTGCAAGAAATCTTCTATAAGGAGACCAATCTTTTTAAAATCGCTGCTCGATCTTTTGAGGGTTTTTAGTTTTTGGATGTTATTCTTACTAATCACATCAGCAATTAAATCTAAAGGTTTACCAACCCAATGGTGTAAAAGTATCGCCAAAACCATCAGGCTGAATAATGCAAACCATGCCATAACAAGAACTATCCGTAGTGCATTGGTTCTCATCAGTTCAGAAAAATCCACACGTTTGGAAAACTTCAAACTTGCAATGATCTCACCATTCCAGTGCATGTACGGGATAATTAAATTCTGTTTCATGGCTTCTGCCTGGGTCGGACAACCATTTGTTGCCGGCACCAGATCCACTTCACTCCACGTCAGCTTATCCAGTAATCCGGTAATTTCCTCGTCCCAGCATTTTGCCATAAAAAGATATCCTGCCGGATCCGTTTCCCGGTCCTCATCTCCGGTTCTGTGAATTGTAGCTCCCTGGATCAGAATCAACTCATCACCGGCCAACGTGTAAAAGTCTATATATCTTTCTTGATAGAGTTTAGAAAGCAATGTTTCTGAAAAAGTAGTATCGGGTAAATTTGCCGCACAACTGTTTGCTTCACTGTAAGTAATGGTCCCATTAAGATCCATGACCCAAAGGGCATCCAGATCAAACCAATACAGAACCTCCCCAAGGTTTTCCTTTGCCCATGAGGGGTTAGGACGTTGGGAAAGATCAACCATCCCATCCCACAAACCATAGTCATAAGCCACCCAATAAATATGAATTTCATGAATTTCATTTATCGCTTTCGTTGCCTCATATATCTGGGCCCGGCTATTCTCACGAAATAATTTTTCCTGATTTCGACTCAGCAAAAGAAAAGTGACAATTGCCAAAATTGAGGTCATAAACAAAGTCAACACAACCAGATAAAGCTTTACTTTAGTGCTCATATGGAATCAATCATCAAAAGTTTGCCCTGGATTATCTAATCTCGCTAATTAATAGTAAAGATATCCTTAAAATTTTTATAAAGATACATTTCTTTATGAATAACTAATTTTTTGATCAACGTGTTTTTTTGAAAATCCTTTACATGATGGCAATCATAACCTCGTTAAAGTTTGTTACTTTTGATGAAACGATCAGATGTCTTATCATGGAGTAATGTGTTGACTTCAGTCTGATCTTGATTCCGGAACTTAAACTTCTTTAAAAATACCTTATGGAAGAAATCAAAGTTTTCGGCAAAACCGGCGCAAGTAAAATTATCCTTGACGACTCACTGAATCGTTTACCGTACCTTATTCCAAAAACCCCTGTCTTTGTTATTACTGACGACCATGTCAAAGTCCACTGGAGCAAATTCTTTCCAAATGCACCGGTTTTTGTGATGCAAGCCGGAGAGTCAAGCAAAACCATTGATGCTGCAATCGAAATATGTCGCTGGCTTACAACACAAGGAGCAGACCGCTCCTCGTTTATTCTCGGATTCGGTGGCGGTGTTGTGTGCGACATGACCGGATTCGTAGCCTCCATTTATATGCGTGGTATAAACTTCGGATATGTTCCCACCAGTCTGCTGGCACAGATTGATGCTGCAATCGGAGGCAAAACGGGGGTAAACCTGGATGGGTACAAAAACATGATCGGCACATTCAGGCAGCCGGCGTTTGTGTTAATCGACCCACGAACGCTCAACACCCTGCCAGATATTGAGTTCCGGAACGGTCTCGCCGAAGCGGTTAAGCATTGCCTGATTGCTGACAGGGATATGTTTTTTGAAATGATGCAACATGCTGAAAGCATTTTGAAGAGAGACCGGGATCTTGTTAAAAAGTTGATCAAACACTCCGTTCAGGTCAAAGCAAACATTGTAAACCTTGATGAACAGGAGACAGGAGAGCGCCGCAAGTTAAACCTCGGTCACACCTGGGGACACGCCGTGGAAAAAGTTCTAAAAATCCCTCACGGGCAAGCAGTAAGTGTCGGACTGGTTTTTGCTGCAAACCTGTCGGAACAAAAAGGATTATTAAAAAAGAACGAACGGGTGGAGATCATAAAGCTTCTCAAGTCATTGGAGTTGCCAACGAAGACTCCATCTCAGGAAAAAACAATCTATGAATCAATAATAAAAGACAAAAAAAAGGAAGGCGATACCATTCATTTTGTCTTTATGAAAGGCATCGGGCAGGCAGAGGTGATTCCGATCCCGGTCACCGAACTGACCAGCGGTATTCAATAATAAATCATATTAACACCAACAATAATGGCCTTATACGCTGTTTTCGGACAACCCATTCTACACAGCAAAAGTCCGCAAATGTTTCGTCCTTTACTGGATGCTTCAGATCAATACATCAGAATCCGGCCGGCTTCACCTGAAAACATAATTCAGATTGTTAAAGCATTAAACATTTCCGGAGCAAGCATTACAGCACCGCTTAAGGAAAAACTTTTACCGCTCCTGGATGAAGTTTCTGAAGAAGCAAAATCAATTGGAGCGGTTAACTGCATTCGCCGGGAAGAAAACAGAATAATCGGACACAACACGGACCAAAAGGGCGTTACAGGGGCTTTGGAAGAAGCCGGTCTGAAGCTGAAAGGTGCCAATATTCTGGTTCTCGGGGCAGGCGGAGCGGCAAAAGCAGCAGCATATGGACTGAGCAAGGCACAGGCGAATCTGTTTATTTCCAATCGCACGACCGATAGCGGAAAAAAACTGGCGACAAAGTATAACGCGGAATTGATCCCCTGGAAACAGGGGGGGAAAACGCCCTGGTTTGATGCCGTCGTTTCCACTATATTGCCGGAGGCGATTCCCCCGTACGCCGGATACATGGCTTATGGCTGTTTGCTTGATGCCGTTTACAAACCTTCCCTGATGTCGGAACACACCCGTTCCCGCGGGATAAAAATCATTCCGGGCGAACGGTGGCTGATTCATCAAGGCCTTGAGGCCGCCTCTTTTTATATCAGCGGAAAAAATGACCTGTCACAAAAAAGCACTACAACTGTAAAACTTGAAAAGGGTTTGAAAACAAAAGCTTCAGCGGAAAATCTGCGTATCTTCGTATTTAATAAAACAAGCATGAAAGATTTTGGATCAGGGGATTATGACCTGATCATATCAGGTTTGGGGCTGAATAAAAAATCTATTGCAGCAATCATCGATGAAGAAAAGCATCTGGCCTTCGGCTGTTAAAGGAAGCATCATTGCACCACCTTCTAAAAGTGCTGCACAGCGCGCGATTGCGATTGCATCCATAGCTAACGGCATGTCTGAGATCGTTAAACCAGGAACAAGTGATGATGTTTTGTCTCTGATCCTGGTTTGCAGAAGCCTTGGTGCAGACCTGAGTTTTTCGGGAAATTCTTTATTTGTCCGTGGCGGATTCCGGCCGGCTCATCAAACCCTGAACTGTGGCGAATCAGGACTTTGTCTTCGAATGTTTGCCGGTATAGTATCCTTATTTGACACAACAATATCAATAACAGGTAGCGGCACATTGCTTCACCGTCCATTGTCCCCAATACAAAAAGCGCTGGAGTCTATGGGTGTGACCTATGAAACCAACAGCGGCAAGTTGCCCATTATTATTCGCGGTCCAATTCGTGGAAAAACACTCCACATTGACGCTTCCGAAACGTCGCAAATACTATCTGGTATTCTTATCGCCTCGGTTTTAGCAAATTCGGATATTGAAATACGCGTTTCAAAACCTAAAAGCAAGCCCTATATTGACCTGACCATCGAAATAATGGAACATTTTGGTGTGACAGTTGAACGGGAGGGCTATGATGCTTTGGTGATCAAAAACGAGCAATCCTACAAAGCCACCAACTATACTGTTGAAGGCGACTGGAGCGGGTCAGCATTTATTCTTGTTGCCGGTGCCGTTAACGGTGCCGTATCCGTTCACAACCTTAAAACTGACTCTAAACAGGCGGATCGCAGAATTCTTGATGCACTAATCCTGGCAGGTGCAAAAGTACATATCAAAGAAGATGTTGTTTTAACAGAAAAAACCCAGCTTCATTCCTTTAATTTTGATGCCACAGATTGTCCGGATCTCTTTCCCCCGCTCGTGGTTCTTGCAGCCAATTGCAAAGGAGAAAGCCGAATCAGTGGTACAGAAAGATTAAGGACAAAGGAGAGCGACAGGCTGGTCAGCCTGATAAATATTTTCAAAAAAATGGGCGTCAATATAAGAGCCGGCCAAAACACAATGTTCATCGAAGGAGGAACGACAAAAGGTGCCACAGTTGATGCACACAACGACCATCGGATCGCGATGGCTGCGGCAACGGCAGCATTATCAGCGAGCGGGCCGGTTCATATTGAGGATGCAGACGCAGTAACCAAGTCTTATCCCGGCTTTTTTACCGACCTTGACATCATCAAAACAAATAAACAGTTATGAACAGCTTCGGACGAATATTCAGAACCCACATTTTTGGTGAATCGCATGGCCCGTACGTGGGCATTTGTTTAGACGGATGCCCTCCTGGCATACCGTTGGAAATTGATGATTTTTTTGCAGACCTCGACCGTCGCAAGTCCGGTGCCCGCGGCACCACGTCCCGCAAAGAGGATGACAGTCCTGAGATCATCAGCGGTTGTTACAATGGGTACACCACCGGAGCACCGTTAACGGTATTGTTTGCCAACAGAAACGTGCGCTCCGGTGATTACGACCACCTGCGCGACAGGCCACGTCCGGGTCACGCTGATTTTGTAGCTGCCCGAAGGTATAAGGGCTTTAATGATCCCCGCGGTGGCGGGCACTTCAGCGGAAGGCTCACATTGGCACTGGTGGCTGCCGGGGTGGTGGCAAAAAAAATTCTGGGCGATGTTTCTGTTGCTGCCAAACTCCTTGAAGCCGGAGGCAGAAAAGACATCGGGAAAGCTGTCGGGGAAGCACTGAATGAAGGAAACAGCATCGGCGGCCTGGTAGAATGTCTTGCCAGCAACATTCCTGTCGGATGGGGAGAACCTTTCTTTGACGCTGTAGAATCTGTTATCAGCCATTTGGCTTTTGCCGTCCCTGCCATCAAAGGCATTGAGTTTGGCTCCGGGTTTGCTGCCGCTGCAATGAAAGGCAGCGAACATAATGATGTAATCGTTGACGAAAGCGGCAAAACCGCCTCAAACAACGCCGGGGGCATCAGCGGCGGACTTACCAATGGCAACGAACTGCTGTTCAGAGTGGCTGTAAAACCCACCTCCAGCATCTCAAAAAAACAAAAAACACTCAACGTAAAGAGCGGCGAAATGGAAACCCTGGAAGTAAAAGGCCGCCATGATGCCTGCATTGCACTCAGGGTGCCGGTTGTGATCGAAGCGATAACCGCTATTGCATTGGCAGACCTTAAACTGCAGGCAGGAAAAGCTTAAAGCCAGAAGCTTGTTCGCGGCAAATCAGCACACATAGGCGTTTCATATTCCACATTTACATCCCATATTTTATCAACGCATACACTGCAAACGACGCCAGCCAGTGTGATCCGGCATATTCGTCGGCGTCCATTTTATTGTAGCTGTATTGAAAATGATGTGTACCGAGGTCAATCAATTGTTTATTTTGCAGAGCCTGGCCCATTTCAAACAGGCACCAGGCCCTGCTGAAATTTAATCCGTCGAGGTGCGCCAGCTTGCCATCGGAGGCATCAGGAACTACAGCCGGAATCAGGAATTTTTCGGGATAATCCATGAGGCCCGGCAGAAATTCTTCCAGCCAGGGTTCAAATTCTTCCTGTGGGAGCACCTTGAGCATCAGGGATGCTTCCTGCAGGCAGGGTGAAAGAAAATCGAAGCCCCCGGGTTCCCAGGTAAGCGGACAGCCGCGATCCTGTAAATAGAATTCGCGTGCTTTGCTCTCAATAGCCAAAGCCAGTTCAGGATGATATTTCACGGCATAGTCATAGGCAAACGACATTCCAAAGGCTGTGTTTGTATGCTCACCGACGCGAATGGGATAATTGAGTACTTCAAGAAATTCAATGAAACGATCAGCCAGAAGTTGCTCCAGCGGCAGGATGTTTTTGTGCATTTCAGCTGCTGCAGGGTGACTCCATTCGCGCAGTGTTTCCGCGAGCTTGAGAAACCATGCCCAGCCATAAGTGCGCTGAAATGTGGTATTGTGCTCATCTTCGAAAAAACGAATTTCTGCCCGGATGTTTTCTTCCGTGATGTTGTGTTGAAGCTTTGTGATGATGGCATCTTCGTGCTCAAATCCGGGGAATTGCATTAAAATATTGGTCAGCGTCCAATGTCCGTGAACTGCTGAATGCCAGTCAAAGCAGCCATAGAAAGCCGGGTGCATCTCACGGGGCGGCAGCAGGTAGCTGTCATCGCCCATCACATGACCCGGCTTATTGGGGTACTCCTTGTCAATGCAATCAAAGGCAAAATGATACAAGTATGAGGCCATCTCCTCAGTGAATGGCAGGCTGGAGTGGTGCATCTTTTTCTCATTCTCATTGCTTTGAGAAAAAACCCCGTTTGCATGTAAGGGGGACAAGGTGAAAACTGCTAAAACAATAACAATGTTTCTTAAGAGTTTATGGGTTGCCACAGATCAAAGGAAATTATGATGAATATAAAAATGCGTTTTGTATTGAAACTGTACAAATGATTCTACAAATATAAAAAAGATTGCATTTTTATTTCCTATTAAGTTGTTTTAACGCCTCCTCAACAGTTTCTACAGGCAATTTACAACTGCCGAAGCTGCAAACATGTGTCAAGCTCTTGTCGGAATACCGACCGGAAAGAACCGGAATGGCTTTGATGTCTTCTTCATCCTTTGTGACTGCCAACAGGGCATCGGGCAGATAATGATTCGCAAGCTCAGCTGCTTTTTTAGGAGCATCCGGTCCGGCATCCTGTTGAGGGATGTAAGCCGTGTACCAATGGTTTTCGTCGTATGTCATTAATTCATAGGTAAAATCCTGATCATCTGCACGGTATTAAACTTTTAGCGAATCATGAATAACCGGTTGCCCGCTCTTTGGGATGATGCGCGCCCTGATCTCGTAATCATGATGCGCCTGCTGGTCTTCAAAAACAGGTTGATGGTAAATGTACAGCATCTCCATGTCAGGAATTTCCCTGACGCGGCAATGAAGGGCATCGTTTGAGCTCCAGCCACCGTATGGAATTCCGAACACCTCGTAACTGAGGAAAAAGATCAAGACTTGGGCCGGCTAAAGTAGTGTTGACATGACACTTGTTGGCCATTTAAGATCGAAAGCGTTCTTTTGAGGCAATGGCCGTCAGACTCTATTACCAGGTCCGGGCGGTATTGATCAAACAGGGGGACCCAGTATTCACTGACACGTGCAAAACGATAATCTTCAGGGTCTTTCACTGCCGGGAAAGCCGGTTTATAGTAGTTTACAAGAACCCAGCGCATGTCGCTCCTGAGCCTTGGCAGCTCCTCTTTTAACCAGTGATATTGCATCCCTCCCAGGGATATTTCTTAGTCGGTAACAAGTTTCAATACCGTAAAGTTCCGGCATCATCACATCCAACAGAATCAGATCAGGATGGTGTATGATTGCCTGATCAATGGCGTCGAGACCATTATTGGCAAAAAGAACCCTGAAGCCCTCTTTTTTCAGATTGTACCCGATAAATGTCAATATATCGGGATCATCATCAACCAATAATATTGTAATTGAAGAATTCATAATACAAAAATCAGCAATACATGTCAACTAAATATTAGCTTAATGTTGATTTTTCTTCTATATTTCTGCCTTATATTTGCAATGCTTGTTTTAAACCACTCAACTTATTATCCATATCAAAATCTAAACAATGGCAACATTTGATACACTGGATTATATCATTTTTGCTGCCTATGGCGTGCTGATTTTATCGGTGGGGCTTTGGGTTTCGCGAACCAAAAAGGGGGAAAAGAAAAGCGCCGAAGATTACTTCCTGGCCGGGAAGAGCCTGCCCTTCTGGGCAATCGGTGCATCACTGATTGCTGCCAACATTTCTGCAGAACAGTTTATTGGTATGTCGGGTTCAGGATTTGCAATCGGATTGGCCATTGCTTCCTACGAATGGATGGCCGCACTCACCCTGATCGTAGTGGCTAAATTTTTCCTTCCCATATTCATCAAGGAGGGATTGTTTACCATTCCACAGTTCATTGAAAGACGCTTCAATACCAACCTGAAAACCATCCTGGCCATTTTCTGGATATCCCTTTTCATTTTTGTAAACCTTACATCGGTGCTGTTCCTGGGAGCAACGGCCCTCGACACCATCCTTGGCAATGGCGACGGCTCCATGCGGATGAGCTTCATAATAGGCCTTGCTTTGTTTGCCGCGGCATATTCGATCTGGGGCGGACTGTCGGCCGTTGCCTGGACAGATGTGATCCAGGTAGTACTGCTTGTTGTGGGCGGCCTTATTACCACCATGATCGCCCTGCACCACCTAACGCCTGACGGTGGCGTGATGGCCGGAGCCAGCCATCTGTACAACAGTGCCGGCGACAAGTTCAGCATGATACTCAGTCGCGACAACCCGCAGTTCATGAACCTTCCAGGAATCGGTGTGCTGATTGGCGGGATGTGGGTGGCCAACTTGTATTACTGGGGCTTCAACCAGTATATCATTCAACGTGCACTGGCAGCCAAGTCGTTGAAAGAGGCACAAAAAGGACTCGCTTTTGCTGCTTTCCTCAAGCTGTTGCTCCCTGTTTTTGTGGTTGTTCCGGGAATCATCGCTTTCGTATTGTTTACCCAACCCGAAGGCACCGCAATTATCGAAAACATCCGTTCCGATTTTACAAGGCCCGATGGTTCGATTGTTTACGACATTTCTTATCCGTGGCTGATCAGAACCTTCATACCCACGGGGATCAAGGGACTGGTGGTTGCAGCACTTACGGCAGCCATCGTGTCGTCGCTGGCTTCCATGCTTAACTCCACATCCACGATCTTTACAATGGACATCTACAAACCCTATTTTTCGAAACGTACCGATGGCAGCGACCTGGTATTCGTTGGACGCATTGCCGTTATGATAGCACTTGCTGTTGCAGTATTTATAGCTCCCGCTCTGGAGGCAATGCCGCAGATGTTTCAATACATCCAGGAATACACAGGGGTGGTTAGTCCGGGCATTCTCGCAGTATTCCTTATGGGATTGTTTTACAAGAAGGCCAGCAGCACAGGTGCAATTGTTGGTGTCATATCATCAATTCCGGTGGCCCTTGCTCTCAAACTGCTGCCCGTCGAAATGCCTTTCCTGGATCAGATGTTATACACGTGCATCATCACCATGGCGGTAATCACAATGGTAAGCCTTTTAACGTCAAACTATGATGAAGATCCAAAAGCGATTGCCCTGCCACGGAAAACATTTATAACAGGCAAGAAGTTTAATATCTCCGCTTATGCTGTTATGATCATTCTGGTGGTGTTGTATGCGGTGTTTTGGTAAAATAATTTTGTGTTAAGCGCACGCTTAATAGGCCCAATTCTTTTTATCTGCGCAAATCAGTTTAATCCGTCCCGCACTTGCGGAATCCGTGTGCCATTTGATTGAATGGAACACCGATAAGCACAGACTTAGCTCTTTGCGACCTCTGCGCCTTAGCGGTATTCTTTTACCGCAAAGACGCCAAGAACGCGAAGAGTGTTTCCAGCAAGCAACTTCAAATGCCTATTTCTTTAACAAATGAGTTATTAAAACAGCCTTAATGCATCCTGCACATCTTCGACAGGCGCTTTACAGGTTCCCATGCTGCAAACGTACACTTTTGTGGTTTTTTTGTCAAAACGGTTTTTCAAAACATCAACGACATCAGCGACCGGTTCTTCTGTGGTGGCGGCAATCAGGCTGTCAGGATAATAATGACCCATAATGGTGTTTACTTTTTGAACAGCATCCGGACCGGCAATAGCAACCGTATGGAATGGTTTGATGTGGTGCAGCAACAATATTGCCCAGTTGCTGAAACTGCTGGAGTACTTATCCAGCTTGTCG
>SKSI01000145.1 GCA_007123065.1 Bacteroidales bacterium | reverse complement strand
TTGTGTCCATTCACTTTCTGCATAGGGGCCTGTAAACCCTTCAATGGTAATTGCTTGAACCGTTGCAGCCAATAGTACAGAGGCGATAAATAGTATAGCTTCTTTCATGTTTATTTTTGTTAGTTCGTGAAATACTTACTCAGCAAATATAAAAAAATATACAAAGAGACTAAATGTGTTTTTGCGATCAACGTTAAAGTCAACTAAACGCAGTCATTTTTTTGGTTTTTCTATAGAGGAAAACTTTTGACTACATGACTTTTCAAATACAAACCTGCCGCCCGGCAGGTCTTTTTTTTCACTGCTGATAAAACAGCCTGGAAGAAGTTAGACCCAATGATGTTATAACCGTAAAACTTTAAGCTATGAACTACAAACAGATTTGTGAAAAATGTGGCTCAGACCAGGTTGCAAGACTTGAGTGGGTCAATGTTAATACAGGAGAACCTATCAGCGGTGATCCGGGTGTTTATACGGAATGGCGCTTTGGGTGTGAGGATCAGACAAAAATTGTAGAGGAAGCAGGAGGAGGTTCTGATATAAACAATTGACAAATTGGTGATTGTTTTGCATTAATCGAGATGTTTTTGTAAGTTAGCAGAGAGATATTAATAAAAAGCATGTGTCTGCTATTGAAATTCTCGATTGTACAGAGTAGACTCAATTAACCAAAGCAAACCATTATGAAACCACGAAAAACACTCTGGCTCACAATCATAATTCTGGCAGGGTTTTCAATAGCAGCGCTTTACAGTTGTAGTGATGATGATAATGAAACTATCAACGATAATTTACCTGTACTAACTACAACGGAAGTTACAAACATAAAACAAACAACGGCAACAAGCGGTGGTAACATCACTGATGACGGTGGTGCTACGATAACAGCAAGAGGAGTTATTTGGAGCACATCTGCTAATCTTACCATAAATGACAATGAGGGAATAACCGTCGACGGGGCGGGCGCGGGTAGTTTTACAAGCAATATCACTGGTCTTGAGCCGGAAACCCAGTACTATGTAAGGGCCTATGCTACCAATAGCAATGGCACGGGTTATGGAAATGCCCTGGCGTTTACAACATTTGAGGGCACCGTAACCGACATTGACAATAATTTGTATCAAACAGTGATCATCGGCAACCAGGAGTGGATGGCAGAGAACCTTCGGGTAACCAGATATAACAATGGGGATAATATTTCCACGGGTTTGAGTGATGCTGAATGGGGGAGCACAACAAGCGGTGCTTATGCGATTTACAACAACGATGACGACATGTTGCAAGCCTATGGGAAACTTTATAACTGGTACGCAGTTGATGATGCCAGGGGTCTATGCCCGGAAGGTTGGTCAGTGCCCAGCGATGCAGATTGGACAGCGTTGGTTAATTATGTTGTCAGCGGGGGTTTTCCCAATAGCAATGTTACCAACGGTGCCGGTAATGCCTTGAAATCTTGTCGTCAGGTAGGTCATCCCGATGGTGGCGATTGCGATACTTCGGAGCATCCCCGCTGGGACTCAGATGGCACATACTCCGGATTCGATGAGTTTGGTTTTTCGGCCCTTCCGGGCGGCAGCCGTTTCACCAACGGGAGTTTCGCCAGCCTTGGCACGTACGGCGACTGGTGGTCATCTACCGGGTACTCATCCACGTACGCCTGGAACCGGAGCATGAGCCACGGCAACGGCAATGTGTACCGCCTCATCTACAATAAGTCCTACGGTTTTAGCCTGCGTTGCGTCCGGGACCTTGATTAATTTGGTTATTGCCACTTTGATTTATTTACCGTTATCGCCTTGGCGGTCGAATTTGAAAATTATTTGGTCCATGAAAAAAGCAGTCACACATTTATTTGTGTAACTGCTTGATTTTGTGGTGGGCCCAGCTGGGCTCGAACCAGCGACCAACTGATTATGAGTCAGCTACTCTAACCAACTGAGCTATGGGCCCGTTGCCGGCCTTCAATTTCTTGCAAAACCGGTCTTTGGGAGCGCAAAAATACGAATATTTTAAACGATCTGCAAATACACCATCCCCATCATCAAAAAAATTGTTTCTTTTGCATATTAAGCTTGAAGCCCGATGCTGGAAGCTCGAAGGAAAAACGCAAGGACGCGAAGAGGCGAAGACTTAACGCCAATCAACAAATCAACGAATCAACAAATCAACAAATCAACAAATCAACAAATCATCAAATCATCAAATCAACAATGACCTATGAACCCTTGCAAACGAAAAAAAGAGATCGACATCCAAAACATCATATTCGACCTTGGCGGCGTGATCCTTAACATCAGCTACGAAAAAACCATCCTCGCGTTCAAAAAACTCGGTATGTCCGACTTCGACAACTTCTTTACCCAGGCCGCACAATCACAACTGTTCGACCGGCTTGATAAAGGAAGCATCTCGTCCGACGATTTTCGAAAGGAACTCAGGGAATTTACCGGACTGAACCCCACAGACTACCAAATCGACGAAGCCTGGAATGCCATGTTGCTCGACATGCCACCGGAAAGAGTCGCCCTGCTGCAAAATGTCAGACAAAACTACCGGACGTACCTGCTCAGCAATACCAACGCCATCCATTACCCGGTCTACATGGAATACATGTCAAGAACCTTCGGCATTGATGACCTTGCACACCTGTTTGAGAAACAATACCTGTCTTATCAGATGGGGATGCGCAAACCGGACAAAGAAATTTACAATACCGTTGTGAGTGAAAACGGACTGGATCCCGAAAAAACACTTTTTATAGATGACTCGCGGCAGCACGTTCTCGGTGCCCGGGATGCCGGACTGCATGCCCTCTGGCTCGACGTTGAGCGGTTCAGTGTGGAAAGCCTGTTTAACGATGATTACCGGCTGAAGGGTGTCGTAAGGAAAATGATGAAGGGCTGATTATCCTTCCCCGTTGCCGAATTTCTCCCCAATGCAGTCAAGGATGTCATTCAGTGCTTTGATGCTGCCGGCTGTGACAAGCTGCATCCTGTAAGGCTTGAAATTGGGTGTGTCGCGAAAATATGCACCGTAATGCTTGCGCATTTCAAAAACCGTGGTCCGTTCCCCTTTCCATGCTGCCGACAAGGTGATATGCCGTCTGCACATCTCAATGCGCTCATCGATGGAAGGGTCTGGTAACACTTCTCCTGTGTTCAGGTAATGCCTGATCTGCTTAAAAATCCAGGGATTGCCGGTGCCTGCCCTGCCGATCATCACACCGTCCACATCATACTGCTCAAAAGCGTTTCTGGCATCCCGGCCATCCTTTATGTCGCCATTGCCAATGATGGGGATATGCATGCGCGGATTGTTCTTCACTGCACCTATCAGAGTCCAGTCGGCGGTGCCGCGATACATCTGGCACCGTGTGCGACCGTGAATGGCTAAAGCCGCGATGCCGCAATCTTGCAACCGCTCGGCAATCTCTACGATGTTCTTGCTCTTCTGGTCGTATCCCAGCCTGGTTTTTACCGTAACCGGTATGTCGACAGATTTAACAATGCGCCTGCACATCTCCACCATTTTGGGAATGTCATTCATAATGCCTGATCCAGCGCCTTTGGAAGCCACTTTGCGTACCGGACACCCAAAGTTGATATCCACAAAATCGG
>SKSI01000015.1 GCA_007123065.1 Bacteroidales bacterium | reverse complement strand
TTGCATGGTAATAAAGTTATCGAGATCAGCAACTCCGGAATCAATAAAGGCGAGCTGGCAATGCATTGGTTATCCAGAAAAGACTATGACTTTGTTCTCGCCATTGGTGCCGGATGGTCAGATGAGCTTTTATTCCAGACATTGCCTCAAAATGCCTGGTCGGTTAAAGTAGGTATGAGCCATACAGATGCGCGTTATGTCATCAGGCATCAGGATGATGCCATCAAGTTGCTTGAACGGCTGAGGCATCCGGGTTAGTGGGACAGCAAACTATTATTTGCGTATTTTCTGATTTTGGGCTTATCGGATTTTTATTTTCACCACAAAGGCACAGAGGGCACAAAGGAGTCACAAAGAATAAGTCTATGTGTTTCTGTGCTCTACTGGACAAAAATAACGCTAAACTTTTAACGCTTAACCAATCAACGAACAAAGAACCCCTACTGTGGCAAGCAACCTCCTATTTTACGTAAACAGTCTTGATGTTCGTGAACTCACGTATTCCCGCATAGGAAAGTTCCCGCCCATAACCGCTGGCACCGATGCCGCCAAATGGTAGTCTTGGATCAGACTGTACCATTTCGTTCACGAAGCAGCACCCGGCTTCGATCTCCTCTTCGGCGATCCGTTTGCCGCGTTCGCTATTTCCCGTGAATACGGCGGCTCCCAGTCCAAAAACACTGTCGTTGGCAATGCGGATGGCATCGGCCTCATCAGTTGCTTCGATAATGGCAGCCACCGGACCAAAGAGCTCTTCCTCGTAAGCCGGCATCCCCTTGCTGACATTGGTTAGCACGGTTGGCGGGTACCAGGATCCGGTTTGCTCCGGTATTTCTCCTCCAAGCAAACACTTTGCTCCCATTTCAATACTCCCGGTAACTTGCGCGTGCAGCTCATCACGGAGGGATGGCGTTGCCTGCGGACCGATATCGGTCTGTTCAGATAATGGGTCTCCCATCACTTTCGCTTTCATTTTATCAACAAAAAGTGCTTCGAATCGTTGTTTCACCTCCTTAACCACGATGAATCGCTTGGCCGCAATGCAACTCTGGCCGCTGTTGATTGTCCGGCTGTTGACACAAATATCAGCAGCATTTTCAAGATTTGCATCTTCAAGGATGATGTAAGGGTCGCTGCCTCCCAGCTCAAGCACAGATTTTTTGATCTCAGAACCTGCCTTTTCTGCAACAGCCTTACCGGCACTTACGCTTCCGGTTAGCGTAACTGCCTTCACCAGTTTGTGGGAAATTACTGTTGCAGTTTCCTTACCTGCAAGTATGATTGTCCGGAAAAGGTGTTCCGGAAAGCCGGCCTCCTTGAAAACCTGTTCGATCATCAGGGCAGAACCGGTTACATTGGATGCGTGCTTCAGCAATGCACCGTTACCCGCCATCAGGGCTGGTGCTGCAAATCGGAACACCTGCCAGAAGGGAAAATTCCAGGGCATGATGGCCAGCACCACACCCAGTGGTCTGTAGGCAATGTAACTATCACTTGCTTCCGTTTGAACCTTTTCGTTAGCCAGAAATGCAGATGCGTGTTCGGCATAATAATCGCACACTTTGGCGCATTTCATAACTTCAGCATGCGATTGCTTGATGGGTTTGCCCATTTCCAGCGTTATCATCCGCGCAAAGCGATCTGTTTGCGATCTTAAAATTGCCGAAACTTTCAGCATCAGCGCACTGCGCCGGTCAAAATCCTCTTTTGCCCAGTTTTTCTGAGATTGTGCGCATAGATTTATGATGATGTCCACATCGCTGAAGGAATGCTTGTCGTAGGTGGAAATTGCTTCCCCTGAAACCGGGTTTACAGATTGTATCATATTACCGGAATTTTGTCGTTTTAATAACAGGCAAAGTTAACCGTTTTTTGACCACGGGAAAAGGGAAATTAGGGTCAGGATAATATTGTTTTCATTGAAAACAACCGCCTAACTCTTAACAATATCAATTATCTTTGTAACAAAACGTTTCAAATGGCAAAAGGTAGGGAGTCCAAACCGCACATAGGTATTTTCGGTCGTCGGAACAACGGAAAGAGTTCATTGATCAACGCGCTTGCGCAACAGGACATTGCCATTGTTTCGGATGTGCCGGGAACCACAACCGACCCGGTCAGGAAATCGATGGAGATCCCTGGTATAGGACCGGCAGTTCTGGTGGATACGGCAGGTATTGATGACATCGGCGACCTGGGTTCTAAACGTGTTACGCGAAGTCTTTCCGCACTAAAGACCGTTGACATGGCTTTGCTCGTTATTACCGGCAATGTGTTTGGTCTGCCTGAAGAAAAACTGATCGCTGCTTTTGGAAAACAGGAAGTGCCTTTCATGGTGATCCACAACAAATCAGACCTGGAAGCCCTTGACGATGCATTGGCAAATAAACTGTCTGAAGCACACAACGTTCCGGTTCTTCCTTTTTGTGCACTAAATCCTGATAACCTTGAGACATTGGTGGCGGCCATCAGAAAGACAATGCCGGAAACAGCCTATAAATCAACAAGTCTTTTAGGTGACCTTCTGAGCTATGGCGATCTCGTTTTATTGATTACGCCCATCGACAGCGAAGCACCCGAAGGACGGCTCATCCTTCCCCAGGTGCAGGCGATCCGTGATATCATTGATAACGATTGCATTGCCGTTGTGGTAAAAGAAAAAGAGGTTGATGCACTGTTGCGTGTACTTAGCCCGCGACCAAAGCTTGTGGTGACCGACAGTCAGGTCTTTCTGCGGGCGGACGCTTCCGTTCCGAAGGATATTGCACTCACCAGCTTCAGCATTATGTTGGCAAGACATAAAGGTGATTTTGCAAACTACCTGCGTGGTACACCAAAAATTGCCGGATTAAAGGATGGAGACCGCGTGTTGCTGCTCGAATCATGCACCCATCATGTTGCCTGTGATGACATCGGAAGAGTTAAAATTCCCAGATGGATGAGTGCCTACTCCGGTAAAAATCTTGAATATGATGTGGTTGCAGGACTCGGCGAACTGCCCAGGCCAATTACGGATTATGCCCTTGTTGTTCAGTGCGGCGGCTGCATGATTACACGAAAACAAATTATCAACCGTTTGAGGCCTGCCGTTGAAGCCGGTGTGCCCGTTACCAATTATGGAATGGCAATCGCCTGGATGCACGGGATCTATCATAGGGCTGTTGCCCCTTTCCGGAGGCTGGAATCAACAACTGGCGACTATTTATAATGATTGCTGCAGTTTAAACGCATAAGGATGTCAGAAATGATAAATCAAATATTAAAACAAGGTGCTTTTTCCAAAAAAGACCTCGTAAGGCTGCTGGCAGCTGATGAAGAGGAGCGCAAACTGGTGTTTGCAAAAGCGGAGGAGGTGAAGCAAAAATATGTCGGGAATAAGGTTTATTACCGGGGCCTGATTGAGTTTTCCAATTTGTGTGGAAAAAACTGTTACTACTGTGGTATCAGAGCCGGAAACAAGAAAGCACATCGCTATGAAGTTACTGAGCAGGAAGTACTCGAAGCTGCACGCTATGCCTGGGAGAACAAGTTTGGCAGCATCGTTATACAGGCCGGTGAACGGAGCGGCTCGCGCTACACACAACGAATGGAGCGCATTGTAAGAATGATCAAGCAGATGAGCAATGGTGAGTTGGGCATTACGCTCTCTCTTGGTGAACAAAGTGAGGAAACATACCGCCGCTGGTTTGAAGCCGGCGCCCACAGATACCTGCTGCGTATTGAGGTTTCCAATCCAAAACTATATCCCAAATACCATCCTGAAAATAAAAAACACATTTACCAGGAACGGCTGGATGCTTTGTATCGATTGAGAAAAGTTGGCTATCAGGTGGGAACCGGGGTGATGATTGGCCTTCCATTCCAAACAGTTGAAGACCTTGCCGATGATCTGCTCTTTTTTCAAAAACATGATATTGATATGATTGGAATGGGGCCTTATATTGAACATGAGGAAACACCAATGTTTAAATACAAAGACAAACTGATTCCGAAAATGGAACGGTTTTATCTGAGTCTGAAAATGGTTGCGGTGTTGCGCATCCTGATGAAAGATATCAATATTGCTGCAACAACGGCCATGCAGGCCATTGATCCAATGGGACGAGAAAAATCAATTAAGGTGGGGGCGAATATCATTATGCCAAATCTTACCCCCACCAAATACCGCGAAGATTATTTGCTTTATGAAGATAAGCCTTGTACTGATGAAGATGCAGAAGAGTGCAAACGGTGTCTGGAAGCACGCATTCACATGGCAGGCGGTCAGATTGGCTATGGTGAATGGGGGGATTCAAAACATTTCAAGAATCGGTCGTGATGGCACAAAAAAAATTTACTTCAGGTGCTTTACAGATAAACCTCGCGGAAACGCGTAAAGCAAACATTCAGGTACCTGAGCACCACCAGGAGATTATTGATCTGTCAAAGGATCATTGGGGTATCAACAAGCGCACCGAAGAATTTTTTCTGGAGCTTTATCATCCATATGCCAACTATACTACGGTAATTGAAGAGTACAGGAAAATCCTGCTTGGCGACAGATGGTTTTATGCACAGCAAAAGGATGCTGAAAAACTGTTTCTGAAGTTGCTTGATATAGCCGCTTCACTTTTTAGGTTGCCGTTAAAAGAGGAGGAGGCCGGTCAACTGCTGCGGACCTATCTCGAATTTTTTTCCGAGACAGGTAATTCAGCCGTAAAAATCACCAACAGTATGGCCAGCCAAATGGTCGATGTGCTTCAGGAAATTCAGAAAGACCGTCCTGAGCTGCTGGTAAAAAACACCGATCTTTTTAAAAAGCATCTTGGTAAAGTTGCTGCAATGGAGGGTGTTAAAGAAGCATTGCATGTCTTGCTGCAAACTGTTGTTTCTGAGAGCATCAGGCTGTGGTTGGAAAATACGCCAACTGAAGAATGGTTCGAAAAATACAAACACCTTTTCTCGAAAGACTATTCCCATTTGCAACAAGAAATTGGCCGGAGTTTTTTTGAAAAACAACAAGAAGAACTGCTGAAATCAAAAAACTGGGATGAAATATGTACCGGTGTGATGTTTTACAATGAGATCGCGCTCCATTTCAGGCGAAGCATTGATTTATTTGATAAACACATTGAGCGGTACTATTACATCTTGTTCTTGCTTCATCTGCCAGGCATGGAGCAGCAGCGTGCCAAACTCCTCTGGGAGTTGAATAAAGTGTTGCGCAACATTCGCTCCGAAGTTCAGAGAAAAGACTTAACAGAGTTTCTCGATAACATTTTCCTGTTGTTTGTTGAGCTGAAAGAAAAATATATGTCGACCGTTCTTGATTGCCTGCTGACTTTGGGTAAGGAGGTGATTGAGATTGAGGATAAGCGCATTATCAGCATATTTGAGAACAAGCTGATCGAACTGGGGTTTGTCAGCCCGGGATCTGTTTTTATTCAGGAAAACTGGCAGCTGAAGGTTGATCCCAATCATTTGAAAAATATTCGCGTTTGGCTGGATCTGATCATGCACGCCCCGTATACCTTCAGGAAGCTGCTGTCGGCATTGATCGTCAATTTAAGACTGGGAGGCATATTCATATTTGATACGGATCTGTTCCAACGTGATATTACCAAATTGCTCAATAGCGACATTTCACCGTTGTATAAACAGATCAAGCAGCTTACCCGGATTTTTCCGGTGTATTTTAATGAGATTGGTGCTGAAGGAGAATTAAGAGATGTTACAACGGTAATGGACGAAATTTCTGGCCGGCAGGATAAGCTGATCCATTTTTTGCGCAAGCAGGTCCACATTGAAGGGAACAATACCCATATCGATCTTTGTAAGAAGATTTTTTATTTTTGGTATGATGGGATCAAAGAGCCTCTTGAACATATCCTGCCCGATGATGTATGTCACAGCATTTCTATTGACAGCAAATGGTTTCAGGGTGTTCATGAACTCCTGCAAAAGATATGTGACAAGAATTACTGTGTGCCGGCTGATTTGTTGCAGATGACTTATGATGAGTTTGCCAAATACGTCAAAGATGCCGCACATCAAAACCAGGATGACAAGAAACGGCTTGAATTGCTGTTTCAGCTTTATGCCTTGCTTCGGGAAAAATACTCTTTTGATATTTCCGATCTGACCGCCCTGCTGCGCCGGTATCATTTTTTCTCCGGAGAAGAGGTGAAGCGATTGCAGAATCATATAGCAAAGAAAGAAACAGATCAGAGCTTGCAACAGATATTTGATTTTATTGAGAGACTGAATCAGGTGATTTTCAATCCTGCTTTCAGTGAAGGGTGGGAGAGCATCTATCACAAAAGACATATAGCATTCGGCATCCCATCGATGTACGGGCAATACCGGGAGGACAAATTCGAAGCTTTGGGTTTGATCTTCCGACTGGAACGCCTGGCGGCAAAGCTGATGGAGGATAAGGTGTATTCGTCACAAAACGAGTATATTACTGCACGAACACTAAAGAAGTCATTTGATATTCTTTCTATGTTCCGAAGGGGCCTGGAGCTGGATGGTGTTACCAGCCAGGGGCTGGATGCTAATTTGCAGATGCTGAAGTATGGACTGACCAGTGAGAGTTTTTCACTGGCCCAGTTTATCAATCTGTTCCAGTTTATGGCAAAGAATGTGAAAGATATTACCAATACTTATTTCTTTGGCTTTTATGATCAGCCGCTACAGATGATCATTCCACAAATATATTTTAAAGACACAGACTTGTCTGAGAAAGAGGAAAACCAGCTTATTACCAGACACTCCGAGTTGTTTTACCGTGAAATCATCTCTGCATCTTTTCTGATTCAGCATCTCGACAATTACATCAGCAGAATGGTGCACACCTTGCAAAATATGGTGGATAATTATCCGCCGGCCATTATTCGGGATATTATGTCTTACAACCCGGACTTGATCATCAGCCCGTTGTACGAAGCATCTCCCGAAATAGACAACCAGATATTCCTTGGTTCCAAGGCGTTTTTTCAGAAAAAACTGTTCCTGAATGATTTCCCGGTTCCTCCGGGTTTTGTTTTAAGTACTGAAGTTTTTCGCAGAAGACGTGCCATTATGGCTAATGCCAGTCTGAAGAAGGAGGTGGATGACCTGGTGGCAGATCACATCAGAAGACTGGAAAAGAAAACCGGAATGGTTTACGGAGGAGGCAGAAAGCCTTTGTTGCTTTCTGTCAGATCCGGAACTGCTATATCGATGCCGGGGGCAATGAATACATTTCTGAATGTTGGCCTGAATGATAAAATCGTTGAAAAGCTAAGCAAACAACCGAACTTTTCCTGGACTTCCTGGGATTGCTACAGAAGACTTCTGCAAAGCTGGGGCATGACCTATGGCATCAATCGCGATGTGTTTGATCAGGTGATGATTGATTTCAAGGAGAAGTACGGTGTTACGCAAAAGGTAGCGTTTACACCCGGACAGATGCGCGAGATGGCATTCCGTTACAAGGAAATCCTGGCCTCCCGTAAAGTGCATTTTGAGGAGGATCCATGGAAGCAGTTGCAGCAGACCATTATCCGGGTATTTGATTCCTGGGATTCTGAGCGTGCCAACGTATACAGGAATCATTTGCAGATCGCCAATGAGTGGGGTACGGCAGTCGTTATTCAGCAAATGGTCCTGGGTAATATTGATGACTATTCAGGCACCGGAGTAGTTTTTACACACAATCCAATGTTGCCCAAACCGGGGATCTATCTTAACGGGGACTTTACCCTTTGCAGCCAGGGAGAAGATATTGTGGCCGGACTTGTACACGCTATGCCGGTCTCGAAAATGCAAAAAAAACTAACGGAAAGGGAATCACAAGAATCTCTTGAAGAGCTGCTTCCTGATATTTATACCAGACTTTATGACCTGGCGCATGATCTGGTGGAAGAAAAAGGATACAATCATCTTGAAATTGAGTTTACCTTTGAGTCAGCAAACCCCAGAGACCTGTATATTCTGCAGATTCGTGACCAGGAAACCCACAAGGCGGAACGTTTACAGGTTTTTGTCGGCTCCCATTCCAATATGAACTTGCTGGGCAGGGGTATCGGCGGAGGCGGGGGTGCTCTGAATGGGCGACTCGCTATCGATATGGAAGATATTATCACGCTGCGTAAAAAATTTCCGGAAGATGCCTGTATTTTGTTACGCCCGGATACGGTTCCTGACGATATTCCTATTATCTTTGAATGCGATGGTCTGGTAGCCTCAAGAGGAGGCACAACATCTCACGCTGCCGTAACAGCAGTAAGTCTTGGAAAGGTTTGTGTGCTTAACTGCAGACAATTGGTGGTCAACGAAAAAGAGAAGCAGTGTCTGATCAATGGCCAAACTTTGGTGCCCGGAGACAAGATATCCATTGACGGATTCTCCGGCAATATCTTTAAAGGAAACTATAAAACCGATTATACAGAGATACTGAGATAGGCAAACTCTAAACTCAAAAATCTAAAATCTAAACTCTAAACATTTCGGCTATGAATGTTGCAATTGAGAACAGAAACTTATTAGGGATTAACGGCCTTGGCCGGATTGGTAAACTTGTATTATGGAATGAGCTTATCAATAGAAACTTTGATGGTGCTGTCATAAATGTAGGGCGAGAAGTCGGCAGATCGCTGAACGACCTGATCCAAGTCATGGAAACCGATTCAACCTATGGAAACCTTTCGCGCTTCATTTACGGTGTGGGTGCTCCGGTGAAGCGATTCAATATCGTTGATGAAGGCAGCGGTTTGCTGGAGTTTGATGGTTTTCCGGTCAAGATACTTCGCAATCACAGGAATCCGGCAGAAATTGAATGGAAGAAATTTTCCGTACGCATTGTTATTGACTGTACCGGAAGGTTTACCGACCCCACATTACCCGCAGAGAAGGAGGGAGGCAGCTTGCGCGGCCATCTGGAGGCAGGTGCCGAGATGGTCGTTCTGAGTGCCCCTTTTAAAATCAAAGACAAAACAAAGAAAATGCCCGATGACAGTTTGATGATGGTTTACGGGATCAACCATCTTGATTTTAATCCGGAAAAGCATCGTATCATCTCAGCTGCCAGTTGTACAACAACCGGTTTGGCTCATATGCTCCTTCCGTTGCTTCAGAAGGAAGAAACAGCTGCAATACTTACGGCATCCATGTCGACCGTGCACGCTGCCACCAATACACAAAATGTGCTGGATGCAGTTCCCGGGGCTGCCGCATCAGACTTGCGAAAAAACAGATCTGTTTTTAACAACATCATCTTATCCACTACCGGAGCAGCCAAAGCACTTGAAAAAATCATGCCCCAGATTGAAGAGATCGGCTTTATGGCCGACTCTGTGCGCATACCAACCAACACGGTATCTTTGATTATTCTGAATGTGACATTCAATACCAGAATGGACAAGAAAAGTGAGCCTGTGATCAACAAAAGCTTCCTGAATAACGTTTATATTGAAGCAGCAACAGGGCAGCAGAAAGACCTGCTGGTGTTCAGCGAAAAGCAGAGTGTTTCTGCCGATCTGATGGGCTTTCCTGCTGCCGTGGTTATTGAAGGACATGAAACACATACACGCACAGGCTTTATCAGTTTGCCGGAAGCGGCAATGGCTTCGCTGGGTGTTACGGTGAGTAAAGACTTGCACCTCCCCGTTACACATGCCAAGATTTTTGGCTGGTATGACAATGAATACGGAAGCTATGTTACAAGCCTGGGCAAACTGGTGAATTATCTTGATAAAAATTAATTATCAATAATAAAACAGAGATCAACACATGAATGCTGTTAAAGATTTGAAGAGACCGGATACCGGAATTATTGATATTTCCGGTGATGTGAAGTGGGTTGGAGTTATCGATTACGATATCGTGACCTTTGATGTGGTGATGGAGACCAAACATGGTACCACATACAATTCCTATTTTATCAATGCCGAAAAAAAGGCTCTTGTTGAAACAACCAAGCACAAATTCTGGGATGTTTACCTGGAAAAACTGAAGCAGGTAACCGATCCGTCCGAAATAGAATATGTGATTCTGAACCATACGGAACCCGATCATAGCGGTAATCTGGCCAATATTCTTGAGTTGGCACCCAATGCAACAGTGGTTGGAAGCCGGCTGGCAATCAATTACCTTAAGGATTTTCTTGGTAAGGAGTTCCGTCATAAGGTCGTAAAGGACGGTGATACGCTTGATCTGGGTGGAAAAACATTGCGGTTCATCTCTGCCCCCAACCTGCACTGGCCTGATAGCATGTACACATATCTGGAAGAGGACAAATACCTGTTCACCTGCGATTCTTTTGGGTGTCATTATGCCCATCCCGACATGATCGACAACCGGGTTGGCGACTTTGCTGACGCGTTTAAGTATTACTTTGATGTGATTCTGAAGCCTTTCAGTAAATTTATGTTGAAAGCCATCGACAAGATCCGGCCGCTTGAGATCAACGCAGTTTTGACCGGACACGGTCCGCTGCTGCTCAATGACTGGAAAAAATGGGTGGATTTGTCAGAAAAGTATTCTAAGGAAGCGTTGCAGGCACCCCGGAATGACCATGTTTTTATCCCTTATGTGTCTGCATATCACAATACCGGCAAAATGGCAGAGGTAATCCGCGACGGTATTAAGAGTGTCGGCGATTTCCATGTAGAGGTCGCTGATATTGAGAATATGTCGATCGGTGATATGGATGAACGGGTGGCGAGAAGCAGTGCCATTATCGTTGGTTGTCCAACCATCAATCAGAACATCCTGCTTCCTGTATATAAACTGTTTGGCGTAATCAGCCCCATACGTGACAACAGAAAGATCGGTGGTGCTTTCGGCTCTTATGGCTGGAGTGGTGAGGCAGGAAAGCTGATCAACACCACCCTGTCAAATCTGAAACTTAACGTACAGGGCGATGGGGTCTTCGTGAAGTTTACCCCGCACGAAGATGCGTTCCGGCTATGTTATGACTATGGCCGCCAAATCGGAGAGAAGCTGAATGCCAATAACTCCTGATGTGATCTTTATATGCAATTAAGGAAAAGTCTTCACATATCATTGTTATTAATTGTTCTTATTGGAATGGGTGGATGTTCCTCCGGTTTCCACCTTGCCAATCGTTTTGTGGTTAATGAAACAGATATTCACGTCCTGATAATTCAACCCACTCAGCTGATCAAGACTTTTTTACCTGTGCACCCGGATAGTACAGCTACGGGAGATGTTCCCCCCTTTGATGAGTCAGATGTACGTTTTATTAACCGGACGAATGATTCACTCTATATCGGGGAGTTTTTAAACGGTTTGAAGCAACGCCTGAACCTGCTGTATATAAATACTTACGGGGTTGGCGATATGGATGAGTTCTTTAAAATTGAAGAATCGGCCTATATTTTTGTTGTTGCCCAGATGGAGCTGCTTGAATATCTGGACACGGAAACCTTTGTTGCACGAGACAGGAGTGCGAATTATGTGCACCGGGAACGGATACGTGTATTGGAACACAATACCTGGTTTGAATTTATGAAGCTGGATGATGCCAACTTTGGTATGGAGGTCTTGTTTGCTGTTCAGGCAACAAGCGATCACGTGGAAGGCCGGTTCATCAGACGCGCATCCGGGGAGGTGGTCTTTGATGCCGACAGATATCTCTTAACTGATGCCGATCTCAGAGAGCTTGCTTACTTTTCCGGTCAGCAGAATGGCCAGAACATCTTTGATTACCTGATGAATCTTTATGTTCGGGAGCGGTCGGGCAGAGATCCTGAACGGTATTTTCATTATGATATGGAACAACATGGCATCAGAGAGGCGGAGACACCCGGTTTTATCATTCTCGAACAGCGGCCTGGCTATTGATCCGTATACCGGGTAAATGGTTTCAGACTTTGTGGGGAAAAATCTTTTTTTAGATATTTATAATAGCCGTTGATGGCGATCATCGCTGCATTGTCAGTGCAATATTCAAACCTTGGGATGTAAACCTGCCAGCGCCCGGCATCCTGCTCTTGTATGAATGCCCGACGCAAGCCTGAGTTGGCAGATACACCCCCGGCCATCGCAATATGCCGGATGCCTGTCTTCTCAGATGCCTGCTTGAGTTTTTTCAACAGGATTTCAATGATGGTATGCTGTATGGAAGCCGCGAGATCTGCCTTGTGATTGCTGACGAACTCCGTGTCGTTTTTTAACTGATCCCGAAGAAAATACAGAAAGGATGTTTTGAGCCCGCTAAAGCTATAATCCAGTCCGGGAACTTTGGGGTGCGGAAAATGAAACCTTTCCGGATCCCCTTCGCGGGCCAGTTTGTCGATCATTGGCCCGCCAGGGTAGGTTAACCCCATGATCTTCGCCGCCTTGTCAAAAGCTTCACCGGCAGCATCATCTATCGTCTTGCCGATCACTTCCATCTCATAATGGCTTTTTACAAGCATAATCTGAGTATGTCCGCCGGAAACTGTCAGACAGAGGAACGGGAAAGGGGG
Organism: Bacteroidales bacterium; assembly: GCA_007123065.1. Taxonomy (GTDB): domain Bacteria; phylum Bacteroidota; class Bacteroidia; order Bacteroidales; family UBA7960; genus PUPG01. The sequence continues at coordinate 500 of SKSI01000015.1, read as the reverse complement.
AGCTGCCTTATGTGCTTCATCTTCAATAAATAAAGCGAGAATGTGCGCGTGCATATGATTGATAGTAATGAGGGGCACATTTAATGCCAGCGCAAAAGCTTTAGCAAAAGAAGTGCCAACAAGCAACGATCCAAGCAGACCCGGACCATTTGTATAAGCAACGGCATTGATTTGATTTTTAGTTATCTTTGCAGCTGAAAATGCGCTTTCAATAACAGGAATGATGTTCTGCTGGTGTGCCCTGGAAGCCAACTCAGGCACTACGCCGCCAAATTCTTTATGAATGTGCTGGTTTGCAGTGAGATTGGCAAGAATTTTGCGATCTTTGATGATGGCTGCCGATGTGTCATCACATGATGATTCGATCCCCAGGATATAGATGCTCATAAATTTTTAAAAAAAACGGACTTAATCAGTCAATAAACGGAGGACAAAAGTATCAAAAAAACACGAAACATTCTGTTAATTCTGCTTGCTACAGTCGTTATGATGCTTGCGGC
>SKSI01000052.1 GCA_007123065.1 Bacteroidales bacterium | reverse complement strand
GAATTCTCAGAATTAAGCAAATGCCCGATGTGGAGGTTATCGGCATTGAAGAAAAAGACCCTTACGGACCTTACGGGGCAAAAGGAATTGGAGAAATCGGAATGGTTCCTACCGCTGCCGCCGTGGCAAACGCTTACTTTGCCTTCGATGGCAAAAAACGCACGGAACTACCAATAAACAGGAAATCCTGATAGGGTTTTTCATGAAATATTCTATGATTATTCTATTGAATTGATCTTTTTTGTTTACCAGGCTTTTTAATTTATAATTTGTGTGAATCTGTGAAATAATTTGTGTGAATTTGTGGATATAATCTAATTCTGCTTAATTAATCGACTTTTAAATGAACCCAATATGTCTATACTTCTGAAAAACGCCACCTATATCCACTGGGACAGCCTCAAATTTGAGCAGGCTGATATTTTGGTTACGGCAAAAAAGGATGCTCAGATCACCCTGATGACAGCAGGGACAGCTGAAACAGCCGGACACAAAGTGATCGACTGCAGTGGCAAACTGGTTACAAAAAGTTTCGCCGTTGGTCACCATCACGTCTATTCTGCACTTGCCAGGGGGATGCCCGCCCCGCCGAAAGCACCAAATAACTTTCGTGAAATACTTGAGTACATCTGGTGGACACTGGATAAGAGCCTGGATGAAGAAACCATCCGCTACAGCGCGCTGGCTACTGCCATTGCTGCTGCAAAAGCCGGATCTACCTTCGTGATCGACCACCACGCATCACCCAATTGCATTGAAGGATCACTGGATATCATTGCTGATGCTTTTAATGAAGTTGGTGTAGGTCATTTGTTGTGTTATGAGGTAACAGACAGAGATGGCCGGGAAAGAGCTGAGCAAGGCCTGCTGGAAACGGCCGGATACCTTGAGAAACGCCAGGGTTTGGTGGGCCTGCACGCATCTTTTACAGTTGGGCCTGATACCCTTGGCAGTGCTGTGGAAATCATGAGAGAATTCGATACCGGCGCACACATTCATCTTGCAGAAGATAAATATGATCAGGAGCACTGTATGCGCGAATATTACCAACGTGTGGTCCACAGACTTAGTGAAGCGGGTGTGCTTGAATCATCAAAAACAATACTGGTTCACGGTTTGCATCTTGACACTGAAGAGCGCAATATTTTGAAGAAAAAAACTTGCTGGCTGGCACAAAATATGGAGAGCAACCTGAAAAACAAAGTGGGATTGTTTACAGCAAAAAATCTGGGCTCAAACATCATGCTTGGTACTGACGGGATGCACAGTGACATGCTCAGAAGTGCCAAAGCTGCATTCTTTACAGGACAAATTGCCGACACAATAAACTTCAACACAGCCTATCAGCGGTTCAGAAATGTTCATAGCTACCTAAGCATTAATAATTTCACAGGAGATGGAGAGAACAACCTTGTTGTACTGGATTATGACAGTCCGACAGAAGTGACGAAAGAAAATTTCACCGGTCATTTTATTTTCGGGTTATCTGCAAACCATGTAAGGGATGTGATCTCAAACGGCCGGCTTATCGTGGAAGATCATCAACTGCTAACCGTGAATGAACCGAAAGTATTTGAAGAAGCATCGAAACAAGCAAGGCGGTTGTGGAAAAAGATGGGCCGATAGACAAAAGAAACCTTATATTTGCCAATACATCAACATAATTAAACCGTGTATAAGCTAAACTCCCATATTGACACCGATGGCCGGGAATACCGGAAGAATTTCGTACATTATTCCAGTATCCTGCTACATTACCGCCAGGTCATGCAGCAGGTGATGCAGGGTGGGCCTGAGAAAGCAATAGACAAGCACCGTGCCAGAAACAAGTTACTGCCCCGCGAACGGATTGATTTGCTTATCGACCCGGGGACTCCTTTTCTGGAACTCTCCACGCTGGCAGCGTACGAACAGTATAACAATGCATTCCCTTCTGCCGGTATAGTTACCGGAATTGGAGTGATTCACGGTCGTGAAACCGTTATTGTTGCTAATGATGCAACGGTTAAGGGTGGCACTTATGTAAAAGAAACCATCCGAAAGCACATCAGGGCGCAGGAGATCGCTATGCAGAACAACCTGCCATGTGTTTATATGGTCGATTCGGGTGGTGTTTTTCTGCCCAACCAGGCCGAAGTATTTCCTGACAGAAATGATTTTGGCCGGATTTTCTTCAACCAGGCAAGACTGTCTGCAAAGGGGTGCCCGCAGATCTCCATTGTGATGGGATCATCTACGGCAGGAGGCGCCTACATTCCGGCAATGAGTGATGAATGCATTATTGTCAAGAACCAGGGTACTATTTTTATTGGTGGACCGCCGCTGGTAAAGGCCGCCACGGGTGAAGTCGTAACCCCTGAAGAACTGGGAGGAGCCGAAGTACACACAACCAAATCGGGAGTAGCAGACCATTTTGCCGAAAACGACCAGCACGCCATATCTATCTGCAGAAGCACCTTTGAGACACTGCAACCGCTTGAAAAGCAAACACTGGTCATAAAAGAACCCGAGGAACCTCTTTACGATCCACGTGAGCTGCCCGGAATTATTGAGGCAGATCCAAAAAAGCAGTGCAACCCTTACGAAATCATTGCCCGGCTTACAGACGGCAGTCGCTTCCATGAATTTAAAGCCAGGTATGCGACCACACTGGTAACAGGCTTTGCACACATTATGGGCTATCCGGTTGGAATCATCGCCAACAATGGTGTGCTGTTTGCAGAATCTTCGCTAAAAGGGACACATTTCATCGAACTTTGTAATTTCAGAAAGATCCCCCTTTTATTCCTCCAGGACATTACAGGTTTCATGGTCGGAAAAACTTATGAAACATCAGGTCTGGCCAGGGATGGTTCCAAACTTGTACACGCGGTGGCCAATACCACGGTACCAAAAATCACCATTATCACTAAGGGTTCTTACGGTGCAGGCAATTACGCAATGGCAGGCAGGGCATTTGATCCAAACTTCCTGTTCATGTGGCCGGGTGCAAGAATCTCGGTCATGGGGGGAGAGCAGGCAGCAAACGTCCTTGCACAAGTCAAGATCGATCAGCTCACAGCAACTGGCAAGCCGGTAAATATGGAAGAGATCGAAAAGATGAAAAACGAGATCAGGGAAAAATATGAGAAAGAGGGTTCACCTTTTTACAGTTCCTCCAGGCTCTGGGACGACGGAATCATTGAACCTTCCCAGACCCGGCAGGTTGTCGCTCTCGCAATTGCTACAACACTGAACAAACGATTCGAAGAGCCGCGCAGCGGCATATACCGTATGTAAGAATGAGTTCGAAGCTGGAAGCTGAAAGCTGGAAGGGAGGTTGGAATTTGGAGGTTTGAAGTTAGAAAAAAAGAAAATCTAACATCGTAAAGACAATTCATGAATTATCTCAACATCTAAACGACTAAACAACTAAACGACTAAACATCTAAACCTCTTTAAGCATATGAAGAATTATTACCATATAGAGGCTACAAAAGAGGACCACACAGCCACCATCTGGCTGTCGCGGCCGGAAAAACGCAATGCCATCAACGCGCAAATGGCAGTAGAGCTGATTGAAATACTGACTTTACTTACCAGTGATGAGCAAACATACATCGTGTTATTGAGAGGCCGGGGGGATGTGTTTT